>CAVFMZ010000133.1:0-6457 GCA_963623675.1 Firmicutes bacterium CAG:176
AAAGAATATCCGATGGCCTGTGCCTCCTGGGGCATCAGACTGGTCGGGGTCATACCCGGCAGGGTGTTGACTTCCAGGGCATAATCTTCTTCCGTGCGGTCATCCAGCATGAAATCCACCCGGGCATATCCTTCAATTCCAACAGCAGCGCAGGCAGCCTCTGCATGTCGCTGCATACGGACTGTGATCTCTTCTGATAGTTTGGCCGGACAGGTTTCGATAGTACTGCCGGGCTGATATTTATTTTTGTAATCATAAAATCCGCTGATCGGTGCAATCTCAATGATCGGGAGTGCTTCGCCCTCAATAACAGCGATGGAAAATTCACGGCCGATGATACAGCGCTCGATAATAGCCTGATCTTCAAAGGTAAATGCTTCTTCCAGTGCTTTTTCCAGTTCAGAAGCATCATTTACACGGTAAACACCGACGGAAGAACCGCCGCAGCAGGTTTTGACCATGCAGGGATAGCCGATGCTTTCCGGAAGACGGAATGATTTGCCTTTCTGTACGGTGATACCGGGAGGTGTCGGAACATTCCGGCCGCGAAACATCTGCTTGGTAATATTTTTATCCATGCAGAGGGCACTGCTGGTGTGTCCGGTTCCGGTGTAGCGGATGCCCATCAGATCAAAGAGTGCCTGAATCTTGCCGTCCTCGCCGTTCTCTCCGTGAAGAGCCAGGAATACCATGTCGCTCAGCTCACAGAGCTTCAGCACATTGGGGCCGAGAAGGCTTCTGTAATTGGGGCGAAGCGCTTTCACGTGCTCAATATCCGGAGCGTCTTCTGCGATAGCGCCGACAGAAGCAGCCCAGTCACGGTCATCGGTAAACAGATGCTCCAGTGGCTCTTTTTCCTCCGGCAGTCCCAGGAACAGATCCACCAGGACTACGTCGTGGCCATTTTCTTTTAATGCCTCATAAATATTTCTTCCACTGCAGAGAGATACATCACGTTCGGTACTGATGCCTCCTGCAAGAACTACGATTTTCATAATCAATCCTCCTGTTTATGCTGATCCAGCATTTCCTGAATTTTATGCTGGGCATAGGCTCCCAGAAACTTCTGATCTTCTTTGGAAAGTTCCTTCGGGTAAATAGGTGCACCGTATTCTACGATGACATGGGCAGGTCTGATATAAGGAAGATGTGCTTCCCAGATCTGCGCGGAATTGGTGATGGCGATGGGAATGATGGGGCATCCGGTTTTGGACGCCATCTTCATGCTGCCTTCTTTGAACGGAATCATATTTCCATCCTTGCTGCGGGTGCCTTCCGGGAAAATACAGATAGAGATTCCCTTCTTAATATATTCAATTCCGGTCAGAATGGTTTTCAGTCCTTCCTTTACGTTGGAACGATCCAGGAAGAGACAGTAAAGCCGCTTCATCCAGTCGCGTAAAAGCGGTGCTCTGAGCATTTCTGCTTTTGCCACATATCCGGTCAATCCGGGACACACGGCATAGGTGAGCACCACATCAAAATAACTGCAATGATTTCCGACATAGAGAACTGCCTGATCCTTTGGTACATTCTCCAGACCGATATAGGTGATATCGGATCCGGTCATCCACAGCATTAGTTTAAAGGTGGCCTGCACCATGCGAAGGCTGCTGATATCTCTTGCGTAGGGATTGAATTTTCCGATCATCCATTCTATGGCGAGAATCGGAATACCGATGATCAGGTAGAGAATCAGAGTTACTGCTACTAAAATTAATCGAATCATATGTTAACTCCTTAAAAATGGTACGTATCAGCCAAAGCGTCCGAACAGCTCGGTCATCTGGCGAAGTCCCCGTGCCATGCCCTCGTTCAGAAGTCCGGCGCGGAACCGGTATTCCCAGTTGCCGGTTGCGGTTCCCGGTGTATTCATGCGGTGCTCGCTTCCCTGGTTCAGCAGATCCTGTACCGGGAAAATGGCGTATCTGGAAATGGTACCCAGGCAGATGCGGATGAAATCCCAGCTGATGCTGGAAGCGTCCGTGTTCATATAACGGCGCACTTTATCCTGATTCTGCGGGCTCGTATGCTGATACCAGCCAAGGGTTGTGTCATTGTCATGGGTTCCGGTATAGCAGATGCAGTTCCGGGTGTCAAGCTGGTGCGGCAGGAAAGTACTCTCTCCCAGACCATCAAAACCAAACTGCAGAACCTTCATGCCCGGATAGCCAAGGGAATCACGAAGCTTCTCCACTTCAGGAGTGATGATACCCAAGTCTTCGGCAAAGATCGGGAGTTCTCCGCCCAATGCTTTTTCAATGGCATGGAACAGCTCCTCACCCGGTCCTTTTCTCCATTTGCCGTTCATGGCAGTCTTTTCCCCTGCCGGAACAGCCCAGTAAGCCTCGAATCCGCGGAAATGGTCGATGCGGACATAGTCTACCTGATCCAACTGGTTGCGAACCCGCTCGATCCACCAACGGTATCCATCCTTCTTATGAGCTTTCCAGTCATAGAGAGGATTGCCCCAGCGCTGTCCTTCCGCTGCAAAATAGTCGGGCGGAACACCGGCCACCTCCAGGGGGTGTCCTTTGGTATCCAGACAGAACATCTTTTTGTTTGCCCAGACGTCAGCGCTGTCCGGGGACGTGAAGATGGGAATATCACCGACGATGGCGATTCCTTTTTCATTGGCATAGTCTTTCAGTGCATACCACTGGCTGAAGAAGCAGAACTGCACAAAGCAGTAATAGTCCACTTCCGTTTCCAGAAGTTTCAGCCAGGTAGCACGCTCGGCAGGAGTCGGGTCCATAAGGTTGTCCTCCCACTCATACCAGGGCAGACCCTTGTGGTAATCTTTTCCTGCCATGTAGAGGCAGTAGGCTTCCAGCCAGAATTCGTTGTTTTTCTGGAAGGAATCGTATTCCTCCAGCAGATTTTTGTCCGCGGTATGGCGGAAATGCTGGTAGGCTTTCCGGAACAGGCCGGTTTTATACTCGGTAACCTTATCATAATCTACTTTGTCCGGGTTAAATTCCGGAATCGGCTGCAGATCTTCTTTGGTGAGCAGCTTTTTCTCAATCAGCAGATCCGGGCTGATGAGCAGCGGCTGTCCTGCGAATACGGAAAAGCTCTGATACGGAGAATTTCCGTTTCCGGAAGGTCCAAGGGGCAGTACCTGCCAGAGATGCTGACCTGCCATGTGCAGAAAGTCGATAAAGTTGTATGCTTCCTTACCCATATCTCCGATTCCATAAGGAGATGGGAAAGAAGTCGGATGAGCGAGAACTCCGCTGTAGCGGTGGTTGGTTTTGTCCTCAGCAGTTATTTTAAAATGCATAGTAGATTTCCCCCATGTTTTCATTCATAACCTTCATTATACTTTACCAGGTCTGGTCTGAAAAGCCTTTTTTCGTCATAAGATAGAACAAATGACAGGAAGAATTGCGGCTATATGAAAAAATGGTGTCTGATCATTCTGGCGGTACTGCTGCTGGCGGGATGCGGTGTGGAAACGCAGGACGAGGAGCGCCTGCAGGATCTGGATTTTACAGTGATGGATCTGGAAAAAGTGCCGGAGGAATTGCGAAATGTGCTGGAAGAGAAGAAGAGTATGCCTTTTAAAGTGACTTATGAGGATGACGGATATTTATATATCTGTGTGGGATATGGAGAGCAGAAGACCAGCGGTTACAGCATCTCCGTCAAGGATCTGTATCTGACGAAAAATGCGATCTATGTGGATACAGAACTGATGGGGCCGGGAAGCCAGGAACAGACGGCGGAAGCGGTGACCTGTCCTTACATTGTGCTGAAACTGGAGTATCTGGACAAATCGGTGGTATTTGAATAAGAAAGGAAAGAAGATAAGATATGGAACTGGAGCGGTCATTTATGAATCTGAACAGACAGAAAGGAACGGCACTCAGCCAGATCACGCTGGAAGAGGATCTGAATGTGCCGGATCAGAAACCGGATATTTTTAAAATTATTCACAGGCAGGGGGAATTCCGGCCCGATGCGATCAAGGGGGAGACCGGGAAAATAAAAGTGCGAGGCATTTTTATGTACCGGATTTTATATATTGGCGAAGGACGGGATCGGATGCCCGATCTTCTGGAGGGAAGCATCCCGGTAGATGAGACCATTTTCCTCAATGAGCTGGAGGAAGGAGACGTGCTGGATTTTCACTGGAAGCAGGAGGATCTGCATGTATCGGAGATCCATTCCAGAAAAGCCAATATCAAAGCCATCCTTTCCATGACGGCGGAAGCATACCGTGAGCAGCCGGTTCCGCTGGTGGCAGAGCCGATAGATTCCGGGGAACTGCTCATGCGGACCAGTCCGGTGCAGCTGCAGCAGGAAGTCATACATAAAAAGGATACCATCCGGGTGCGGGAGGATATTAATCTGTCGCCCGGAAAGCCGAACATCCGAAGAATTCTCTGGAAGGAAATCAGACTGCAGGGAACGGAAACCCGGCAGGAGGATGGAAAGATTCAGGTGAAAGGGGAACTGAAGGTGTTCTTTCTATATGAAGGCGAAGAAGAGGAAGGACGTCTTCAATGGATGGAACAGAGCATTCCCTTCCGAAATGATGTGGAATGTGAGGCCAGCAGGGCAGGCATGTCCGGTATGACGGAAGTGACGCTGCTCATAGGTGAGGCAGAGCTGCAGGCAGATTATGACGGCGAACCAAGAACCGTGAGGATTGATGCAGTGCTGGAGCTGCTCATGCGGTATTTTGAGGACAGCGCCTGTGAAGTACTGCAGGATGCGTACAGTCTGGCAAAAGAAATTACACCGATCCGAAAGGAATATCAGTGGGATCATGTACTGCAGGTGTCCGATTCCAGAGCACGGGTATCCGCCCGCCCCGCATTGGGGGAGGCAGAACCTGATATGATGCAGATTCTCTGTGTGGGAGGCCTGGTACACAGCGACTATACGGAAACGTCTGCTCAGGGATTGAAGGTACAGGGAAATGTGGAACTGTGGGTACTCTATGCTACGGAAAACGATGCTCAGCCCTTTGCCTGCAGCACCTGGTCGATTCCGTTTGAGCATGTGGCGGAACTGCAGGAGACAGGAAATAGCAGTTGGCAGCTCCGCGTGAGCATGGATCAGCTGACGGCGAGCATGGCGTCCTCCAGGGAACTGGAAGTGAAAGTGACGTTACAGATGCAGGTGCTGCTCAGAAAGAAGGAGGCTCTTGCTCTGGTGGAGGATCTGGAAGAGGCGCCGCTTGATATGGAACGGATCCGGAACCTTCCGGGAATGGTGGTGCATGTGGTGCAGCCGGGAGAGACTATGTGGGAGATTTCCAAAACGCATTCCACCACCTGTCAGGCGGTTATGGAGTTAAACGGGCTGAAGGAAGAAAATATCAAACCGGGCATCCGGCTTCTGCTGGTCAAGGCGATGGTGGAAAAAACGATTGTATCTGCCTCCAAAATAGATTAGAATAATATAATAAAGAGCCAATTCAGAGCCGCATTCGCAAAATCGCCTCTCTGAGGCTTTCCTTTTGCTCATGCATGGCATCTCGCCATATACATGCCACGAAATATGTTTTTTCATGCAAGCATGAATCACATATTTGCGGGCATGTGCATGGCTCTGAATTGGTAATCATGCACGTGGAGGTTGATTGTATGGGGACAAATTACAGAGCAGAACTGGTAGGTGTGTTTGGAGATCCGGTAGAGGATAATCCCACAGGCGTCATGGAAGAAGCAGCATTTGCTGCCTGCGGTCTGAATTATCGTTACCTGACCATGAAAGTAACAGAAGAGGATCTGGATGCGGCTATGAAGTCGATTCGTGCGCTTCACATGAAAGGTATGAACCTTACCATGCCGCATAAAATTACGGCAATTCCGTATCTGGATGAGTTGTCAGAAGCTGCAGGAATCATTGGTGCAGTGAATACGATTATCGTAAAAGAAGACGGAAAACTGCTGGGCGAGAATACGGATGGAAAAGGATTCGTACAGGCGCTGAAGAACCGAGACATTATGCCGGAGCAGAAAAAGATTGTAATTCTGGGAGCCGGAGGTGCAGCCAAAGCCATTGCAGTAGAGTGTGCGCTTGCCGGTGCGGCAGAAGTAACCATCTACAACCGAACCGAAGCAAAAGCAGAGGCGCTGGCAGAGGTAATTCGAAAGAACACAAAAGCAGAAGCCAAAGGAAAAGTATGGAGTGCAGGGCTTGCCATTCCGGAAGGAACGGATATCCTCATCAACGCAACTTCCATTGGATTTTCACCGGATATTACCGCAAGACCGGATATTGACTATACGACCGTGACAGCACAGATGGTAGTCTGCGACGTGGTATTCCATCCGGCAGAGACGGAATTTTTAAAGGCGTGTGGAGCAGCAGGGACCACGACAGTAAATGGTCTTGGCATGCTGGCATGCCAGGGCGCACTGAATTTCACTCTGTGGACCGGAGTGGAGGCGCCGCTTGAGGTAATGGAGGAGACCCTCCGCAAAGAATTAGAAAAGCAATA
>CAVFMZ010000134.1:0-6438 GCA_963623675.1 Firmicutes bacterium CAG:176
TCTTCTGTTTTTTCTTTTTCTTCTTTGACAATCTGGATATGCACGTCGCGAAGCTGTCTTTCCTCAACCTCAGCCGGTGCTCCCATCATGACATCCTGTGCGTTCTTGTTCATCGGGAATGGAATGATCTCACGGATACTCTCCTCACCTGCGATGAGCATAACCATACGGTCTACACCAGGAGCGATACCAGCGTGTGGCGGTGCTCCGTAGCAGAATGCATTGTACATAGCCGGGAATTTTGCTTTCACATCATCCTCGCCCAGTCCAACGATGTTGAATGCTTTGACCATGATCTCCGGATCGTGGTTACGAACTGCGCCGGAAGAAAGCTCAACGCCGTTACATACCAGGTCATACTGATATGCCAGAATATCCAGCGGGTTCTGGTTCTCCAGAGCGTCAAGTCCGCCCTGCGGCATGGAGAACGGGTTATGGCAGAACTCCAGCTCGCCGGACTCCTCACCGATCTCATACATCGGGAAGTCTACAATCCAGCAGAACTCGTAGCAATCCTTCTTCATGTAAGCATCAGAAGATGCACCCAGCATCTTTCTGAGCACGCCTGCAGTCTTCTGAGCAGTCTTTAAGTCGCCTGCAGTCAGACCTACGAAATCTCCGGCCTTCAGTCCGAGAGCTGCCACAACGGCATCTTTCTTATCCTGCAGGAACTTGGAGATACCGCCTACCAGCTCCATATTGTCGTCCAGACGGAACCAGTATGCTTTCTGTCCGCTCTGTACTTCTACATCTGCACACAGTTTATCAATGACTTTTCTCGTGCCCTTGAACTCAGGAGCTACGATTGCCTTTACCGTCTTTCCTTCAAACGGTCCGAAGCCACAGTCAGCAAGTACCTCGCTTGCATCCTGTACTAACAGGCTGATGCGAAGATCCGGCTTGTCGGAACCATATTTATCCATTGCTTCCAGATACGGAATTCTCTTGAATGGCGGCTTGGAAGCCTCTTTGTAAATGCCGTATTTGGAGAAGATCGGCGGCAGCACATCCTCAAGAACTGCAAATACGTCCTCCTGGCTTGCGAATGCCATCTCCATATCCAGCTGATAGAACTCTCCCGGAGAACGGTCTGCTCTGGCGTCCTCATCACGGAAGCACGGAGCGATCTGGAAATAACGGTCAAATCCGGAAGCCATCAGAAGCTGTTTGAACTGCTGCGGAGCCTGGGGCAGTGCATAGAACTTGCCCGGATGATTTCTGGACGGTACCAGATAATCTCTTGCTCCCTCCGGAGAAGAACAGGTCAGGATCGGGGTGGTGATCTCCATGAAATCATGAGCGGTCATGCTCTGACGAAGGTCAGCCACGATCTTGCTTCTCAGCACGATCTTGCTCTTTACTTCCGGATTACGCAGATCCAGATAACGATATTTCAGACGGATATTCTCATCTGCATCTTTGGAATGATTGATCTGGAACGGCAGCTCGTTGTAACGGCATTTGCCTAAGGTTTCAATCTTCGTCGGCACTACTTCAATGTCTCCGGTCGGAAGCTTTGCATTCTTGCTGCTTCTCTCACGGACAACACCGTCTACCTGAATGGTAGACTCATAATTCAGCTCGGACAGCTGATCCATGATCTCCTCAGTCTCTACCACGATCTGGGTCGTTCCGTAGAAATCTCTTAAAATGAGGAATCCTAAATTCTTACTTACTTTACGGATGTTCTCGTACCAGCCTACCAGACGGACTTCCTGTCCGGCATTCTCAAGACGCAGTTCTCCGCAGTTATGGGTTCTTCCCTGCATGTTTCTTACCTCTCTCTTCCTCGCTGCAGCTTATCTGCAGAAAAATTCCTTGAATTCCGTGTAGCCTTCTTTGGAAAGCTGCTCTTTCTGGAACTTTTTGTTTTTATTCATCAGAGCTACAAGTACCTGGACACCTGCTTCACGCTCTGCCTTTGCCTCTTTTAATACCTCACAGAGCTTGTCTGCCGGCATGTTTTTCTCGATCAGGAATGCTTTCTTTCCAGAGGTACCTGGTACCTGGAAATTCTGCTCCATGAGGATTGTGATGATTCGCTCGAATCCAATGGAGAATCCGCAGGCCGGAGTATCCTTTCCGGTGAATTTTCCGATCATCTTATCATAACGGCCGCCGCCTGCGACGGAGCTTCCGAACTCTGCCATCTCGATCTCGAAAATAGTTCCGGTGTAGTAAGACATACCACGTACCAGGGTCGGGTCAAATACCAGCTGGAATTTGGATGCGGCAGTTGCCTCCACGCTGGTGCGGATGGTACGAAGATTCTCAATGACGCCCTCTTCCAGAACGCCTGCAAGCTTCTCCTCCAGATATGCAAGTGCATCTTCTGCTTTTTCCATCTCGTCGAACATGGTAACGTATTTCTCCACGTTTTCTGCCGGATAACCGGACTCGATGAGCTCTGCCTTCACGCCATCCCAGCCAATCTTATCCATCTTGTCAAGGATGATGAAGACCTGATCATACTGCTCCTCGGTAAATCCGCTGTAGGAAGCCATGGCTTTTAAGATACGGCGCTCATTGATACGTACTTTGAAATCTTTGAAATTCAGTTTTCCAAGCAGTGTGGTAGTAGCCAGGATCAGCTCGATCTCTGCCAGGCAGGTCGGCTCGCCAAGGATATCGATGTCACACTGGACGAACTGACGGAAACGTCCTCTCTGGGGACGGTCAGCTCTCCATACGCTGCCCATCTGCAGTGCCTTGAACGGAGTCGGCAGATCGTTGGCATTGTTGGAATAAAATCTGGAAAGCGGCACGGTCAGGTCATAACGAAGACCGCTGTCCGTCAGGTCTGCCTCACTCTGGGCAGTCTCCAGATTCAGTTTCTCGCCTCTCTTCATGATCTTGAAGATCAGCTTCTCATTGTCTCCACCCTGTTTGCTGCACAGGTTCTCGATGTGCTCCACACACGGAGTCTCGATCGGAGAAAATCCAAAACTTTTATAGGTTTCTTTAATCAGTCCGGTAACATAATCCCTGACCTGCATCTCTGCGGGCAGAATGTCTTTCATACCGGTGACTGGTTTCTTCTTTAAAGGCATAAATCTTGTTCCTCTCTGTATTCTGTATTGTGAAAACAGCTGATTTTTGCTGATTTTTCTCACACCTATCGACTATTATACGTTTCGGTTTTGTCACTGTCAAGAAGACCGTCTTTTCAGATTCCATTCTCCTGAAAGAATTTTTCTTTTCGCTCGATCATCTCATCAATCCGCTCAATGTACTGGCTGACATCCTTCACATTCTCGCACCGCTCGATCTTGCTTTCCATAAGCTCCGGATTGTCTGACGGAAGCACCACCTTGGTGGATGCACCGGCACCTGCGGCCAGAATGGTCTGTTTCTCCTCCATAATCAGAATGTTATAGATTCCTGCTTTGTCCACTTTGGCATAACCGACATTTTCAAAATTTCCCGCCATATTTTTCTGGCGGTAGAGATAATAAGGAGATAATTCCATCTCGGCGCAGTATCTGGCGGTCATGTCCATGATCTGCATGTTATTTTCCAGACCCATCTCTTCATATTTATCTTTGAAGAGGCTTAAGCGTGCGGCACGCTTGATGGCAAGGGAATGAATGGTCACGCTGTCCGGCGCCATCCGCTGCACTTCCTGCATAGTATGCTCCACATCCTCATAAGTCTCGCCCGGCAGTCCGACGATCAGATCCATATTGATATGGGCGAATCCCATATCGCGGGCTGTGGAGAATGCCTCTTTGATCTGCTCCACCGTATGCCGTCTTCCGATGATATCCAGCGTCTTCTGGTTCATGGTCTGCGGATTGATGGAGATCCGGTCAATGCCATGATCGAGAAGCACCTGCAGCTTCTCTCTGGTAATGCTGTCCGGACGGCCTGCTTCCACCGTAAATTCCTGCAGATGCTCTGTATCAAAACATCCCTGAATCTTCGTCAGCAGACGGTCCAGCTGATACGGTTCCAGTGTGGTCGGCGTACCGCCTCCAATATAAACGGTATTTAATTTTTTATGCCGGAACCGGCTGGATAAATAGTCCAGTTCCTTACATAACGCATCCAGATACTCATCTACCCGTTTCCGCCAGCGCTCCAGCGGATAGGAAGAAAAAGAACAGTACAGACAGATGCTGGGACAGAAAGGAATTCCCACATACAGACTGTAACCGTCCTTATAGTCGATATTTCTCAATACATACTGCTCCCGGTTGGCAATCATGACGCTTAACGCCACTTTTTCCTTGCTGGCCAGGTAAGTATTTCTCATGTATTCCGCAATCTCCACATTGCGTTTACCCTGCTCCAGAAGTCCCATGGCAATCTTGGTGGGACGAATACCGGTCAGTGTTCCCCAGGGAAGCTCCTGTCCTGTATAATCCGAAAGCTTCCGGTAGATCAATCTCTTCAGATGATTCTTCGTCTCTTTCCGGTCGCTGTAGTCAATGGCCTGCTCACCGCTTTCTTTGGGACATCCGTCTTCGGTTACAGAAAATGTCACCTGCTCATCCGTAAAATGCACCGTCATCCGAACCGGTGTCTCGTCCGTAAAGGCATCCTGCACCCTGACCTGCACATCCTCCCGTGGGAAGAAAGCCTTCACCAGAGAATGAATGTCATATTCAAAACTGGGCCTGTTTACAATTACTTCTATCATCTATCGTTCTATCCTCTCATTTTTCGCTGTTATGGAAAAAGTGTAACGCAAATATCTCCCGGTGGCAACTTTTTTCAATCGTTGTTTATCTTTATGTGTTTATTTGCATATTTATTTTTGACAGAATTATCGGTTTATAGTAAACTTATTTCAAAGGAATCGAAATATTGGGAAGTGTTCTTATGGATGTGAATGAATTATTTAAAAAAGATAAAAGAGAATCCGCAGTTGATATTGTCGTCAATAATATCAAGCAATTACTGGTGGAACGGAAGCTGAAGCCGGGTGATCGGCTTCCAAACGAACAGGAAATTTCTGAAGGTATGGGCGTGAGCCGGGGATCCGTCCGGGAAGCCATGAAAATCCTTTCCGCCTTCGGTCTTGTAGACATCCGTGTAGGAAACGGAACCTACATCTGTGATACCCCCGGAACCAAGCTTATGGATTCCCTGCTCTTTGGATTTTTTATCTCTAATCCTGATGAACAGAACCTATATGAGCTTCGATGTTATCTGGAGACCGATGTATTGGAGCTCATTTTGAGTCACTACGACGAAAATGCAATGGAACGTCTGGATCTCCAGAAGAATCTGAATGAACTGGAGCAGCTGTTAAAGAACCATGCTTCCCTGAAGGCAATTGAAGAAAACGACATTTCCTTTCATCATCTGTTAGGAAACTGTACAAAAAATCCACTGTTAGAACAGATATACAATATCGTAATCGACTTTATGGAACCTTCCATTGCAAATACCCACAAAAGACAACATGGAGAACACTCCTATTATATTCACTCCCAGATCATGGATGTTATTAATAGCCGCCAAAGCGAACGGATTCGGGAAGTTGTCACTGCTTCTGTAGATACCTGGGCTACATTGCAGACTGAGTAGGATAGATAACGTTGCTGGAACGAGGTACGAGTGAACAGTAACTAGATAACGGAAACATCCGCAAGATATCAATCAAGATGATTGCATCTTACGGATGTTTTATTCTTGTCTGGCAGACCATGCATCCACCGAGGAGGTAACCACCTTCTCTATCTCTTCATAGCTTCTTGTATCAATCACTCTGTAGATCTGACTGTGCTCTTTATAGGCGACCTCACCCCGCTGATTCTTCAGCGTATTTTCTATAGAAGCTTCTATAAAATTAATGATGATCTCGTATATCCTTTCTATTAACATATTTTTTGTACACTTTCCCATTAAGCGATGAAATTCCATGTCATTTCTTTTTAATTGTTCCATATTTGGGGTTTCATCCATCATTTTTTTCAAAGCATTTAAGTTCTTTTTTAGAAGTGCTCGCTCTTCTTCATTTTCCTCATAATGATTCAGGATACACTCCAGTACATCGGTTTCTATGAGAAATCTTAATTCATATAATTTCTCCAGATTCGGATTATTTACAAAGAAACTGAACAAAAGCGAATCCAACATGGTAGATTCCGTTTTCCGGCAGATATAAGTTCCATTTCCCACACGGATATCTACAAGACCGAAAGCAGAAAGGATTTTCATAGCTTCCCGGACAGAACTTCTGCTTACATTCATAGCTTCTGAGATTTCCACTTCATTTGGAAGCCGATCTCCCTCTTTTAATTTTCCCTCCATTAACAGCTGTTTGACATTATTCACCACAACGTCCACCGCTGACTCTCTTCTGCTGGCCTTAAATAACTCCTGCATCGTATATCCTTTCTCTCCGATTATATTTAATATTCCGTAACTGTTCAGAACCAACCTCCAAAATGCTTCGCATTTCACGTCTGATTTATGAAATTTTGCTTG
>CAVFMZ010000135.1:0-6342 GCA_963623675.1 Firmicutes bacterium CAG:176
CCGGACTGGCACCCGTATATCCAAATGTCACAATTCCCTGAAGATTATGTAATGGAATCCGTCCTATTTCTTCCTGCTTTTCAGAAATCACAACATTTTCGCCATCCAGGGACAGATACCGATTCTTGCCCGTTACGTATAACGTGTTCAACAGACGTTTCATCAGTCACCATCCTTTTCTTTTATTTTTTGATCAATATACCGGGACACGGAAAGATTTTTATTCAATACCGGCATACAGATATCTGTCAACGAGCAGGCGTTACAGCTTTTGCTCCATTTTACTTTTGGTGTATAACGCTGCTCAAAATATTTATGCATTTCCTGAAAACTAGCACTGACCTTTTCTCTTAAAAGAGGAGTAAATTCGATATTTTCCCGATGTTTAATCTCTCCATAATATAAGTAACCACAGGGAATCTCGCAACACAACATTTCTTCCAGGCAGATTGCCTGAGCTGCCAGCTGTAATGCATCAATATCCGTTTCCTTTGGTTTTCCCCGTTTATATTCGACCGGAACCACTTCATAAAAGCCTTCTCTTCCTGCCAGCGAAATTCCCTGCTCTGACCTGTGGAACTCCACAATATCGCATTCTCCACTGATGCCAAGTTCTCTGGAATGCACTGGCATTGCCCTGGAAATAATCAGGTCTCCCCTCTTTTCTTTCAGGGACACATCATGCGCTTTTTCATGGAGCAGTTTTCCTTCTACTGTCCGCACATTTTCCTGCCACTGCAGTTCGATATAGGCAAGCGCCCACTGCCTTCTGCAAAAAGCAAAATGTTGAATTCCTGATAACTGAAGAAAATCTTCTTCGTTATACAAAATCAAATACCTCCGGTTCCATGCAGCCATCCAGATTCCACGCAATATGATAATCTGTAAAATCTTTCGGTCTGCTCACAGAATCAATATGAAAAGCCCTCTGAATTCTTCCGCTGGAAATTGCAGGTGTCTTTTCCTCATGCTGCCACCAGTACATCTGGCATACCTCCATACTGCCATCCGGTCTTGCAGAAGATGCATCATTTTCAAAAAGAGTTTTTAATGCTTCTTTCAGGATTTCCGCATCTTCCTGCGTAAAACCGGTTTTCTCTGCAAGCTGTACATTAACGCTTCCCATCACCTTATATACGGCATATCCGATTCTGTGCTTTGTTCCCATGGTATCAGAAGCTTTGCTTTCTTTTCCGGCTTCACTGTTTACACTTTTCGTAATCTGCATACTGATAATGTCAACCGGTGACAGGCTTACCGCTTGATGAATAGATACCGGTCCTCTTACTCCAAAAGAAACATCCTCTCCTTTAAATGCAAACACCTGCCCAAAACTCCGCACATCCAGCCATTCTTCACATGCAATCTTTGCGCAGAGATCTCTGTCTGCTTTTTTCTTTTTCGCAATTTCCACTTTCAGTTTTTCGCAGCTGTCTGCTCTCTCCTTCAGGCTGCTGCATCCATCATCGGAACGGTCATCAGACTGCACAAATACTTTCTGTCCCAGATCCTGGAAACGATTTCTGATCTTTCTCTTAATGCAAACATCGGAAATTTCCCCATACCCATCCATATTCATACGAGGACGGTTTCCATTTAACGGATCCCCGTTCGGATTTGCATTTAATACACTGATAAATAATGTAAAATCAATTTTTCCTTTTAATGCACTCATAAGTTTGCCTCCTTATTCTTCCTCTTTTTTGTAAGTTTTCAGATCATAGGACTGACTGTGGAACCCAAGCAGATAAAGTCCATCCAGCTTTGTATTATCGCAAAAGCTTTCAGATGTAAACTGCTGGCAGATTTCATCAATCAAATTCTCATAGTACCGTCTTTCCACCGCTTTCAGCTTGTTCAGATATGGCTGCAGATTTTCCTCAATAATTTTCCATGTATCATACGGTCTCTGTGCAAACGTGCTCATATATCGTTTGGCATTTGTCACTCGCCCGGCATCCCGATCCATATCATATGTCCGGTATTCAATTCGATCAGCGACTGCCAGCAGCCTTCCATATAAATAATTTCTATCCTTACACTCTTTCTCCAATGCCAACTTCCATTCCTCCTTACTTGTTTCATACCTGTATTTCTTTACAAATGAGCAGGCAAGCGTCAGAACCCTCTCCCAGTTAAATCGTTCTTTATAGGACTGTGGATTACTCGCCTTATTTACCGCTGTCACCACCAGATCATAGGGAAGTTTTCTTCCGTTCCAGATGCACGGAAGAAGACGTTTGCTCAATTCGCCATACAGCTTCTTTCCATTTTTATCATTAATAGTCAGAAATCCTCCTGCATCCGATCCGTACAGCATGTCCGCAATTTCTGTAATACCCGGAATTCCTTCATATCTTACAATCTTTTTATCTTTAAATTTTTGCTGCATCCATCCTCCCTGCAGATGCCATTTTTCAATATTTTCCAGATATTTTCCTGTTTCCAGTACTTTATATTCTGCCAGTGCCAGTCGTCCTGTCGTTGCCGCATCAAATGCCATCAGTACCATTCTGGAAGAATTTTTTATCTTTTTCCGATAACCTTTCAGGGCACTGCAGAACTGAAGAGCGGTTATCATATTTCCATCCGAAACGGTCTCTTTCTTTTCCTGTGCCAGATCTTCGTCTGCCAGATCCTCTCCAAAATCATCGTCATCAAATTCTTCTTCCGATGCCTGACTGCTTACGAGAACCTCCGTAGATGCGTCCCATCTCGGCATTGGCTGCAGATTCGATTCCCAGGTCACCATCGTCAGCGTATCAAAACTGACTCCCTGTCTTCGAATAATCCATTTTAAAGCGTTATGAATTTTCTGCGAGGATTCCCCTCCTATGGAAAATGCCTGCTCTTTCGTCAGAAAGCGCCCCAGAAATGTAAAATTCGTTGTATCATTGGAAGAAATCAGCTTTGCTCCGTCCCCTTCATTCCTGATTTTTTTAGAATGCAGATAGGACGGTACTTCCTGCTGCCCGGTCAGATAATCCAGATCTTTTTGTCCTTCCATTGTCTGATAGTATCTGACAAATGCATCCTGTAATGTCCGATCCAGCCAGCATTTTTCTTCTGCAATATCCTCCGAAAACTTCTGGCGGACTATAAATCTTACAAATGCTTTTTCCTGTGGAATATTTTGTATCTTAGCAGATGCATCCAGATTTCCGTTTTCGTCCAAAAGAAGCACTTTTGTTTCTGCAAGATCTTTCATCAGCGTATTTTTCTTCAAATACGCATAAACTGCATCGACTTTTTTATGTGTATACGGAGATTCATGCCATTCTTTTAATGCCTTCATATATAATGCATGGCATTCCTCCGCTCCTTTTACTTTCTCTCCTGCATACCGGCCATAATCCCCAGCCATATATTGCAGATTGTCACACAGGGGATGTGGCGCTTTCCCGGCCGTCCGGCTTCCTGATTTTTCTGTTACCGGAATAATGGTCTGTTTCTCTTCATTTGCAACCGCTGATGCATCCAGAAAATTTCCGTCCTCATCAATCTCCACTTCAATCTGCGCTGTTACCGTTGTGTGAAAAGGCGGCAGCAATACATAAGGCACTTTCAGATCTTCTCCATTTTTTCTGTAAGTCCTGTAGTTAACCTGTCCTACTTTGTCAGCGTTGATTTCATACAGATTCAGCAGTTCCTGTTCCCAGTTCAATCCGCCACCTCCTCTTCTGAAAATTCAGAAAGTCCGGAGCAGTTATGCTTGCCAAAAGCCCGGACGCTCATCTCTTTGACAAATCGTTTTTCCGGGCACTCTTCCGGTCTGATAAATTCAATAATCCCTCCCTGTTTCATAACAGGTCTCCAGAAATTAACTGTCATCTTGTTTTTTTCCTGTTCCAGAATTGCCTCATCCGCATAAGTAATTCCATGGTACATAAATCCATAGGAAACTTCCCCGGGCATATCGTCATAATAGCCTGCTCCTTCGCCAAATACACAGGGTTCTGCAAATGCCTGGCACTCTCTGGTTCCAAGAAAAATATCTCTTCTGCCACCACGCACCACCATCCGTCTGGCAATATTATGGTGCTTGTGTTCGTTGCGGTCTTCTTCCAATTCCAGATGATTGAGATTAAACTCAAAATGTGCCCGCACCTGATAACATACATCTTTCAGATAGGTATAGTAAGCCAGCTCATTTCCTCCATTATAAGCAATCGGGCGAATTCCTTTCGTCTCCGTCTGAATCGGATTCATAACGCGAACCGCATCAATGATCCACATGATCGTGGGTTTCCAGTAGATACTTTCCGTGATTCCTTTTAATGCTTCATAGGTAGGGATATGATAACTGCTCTTCTCTCCGCCGACCCGGGTCACCGGATCGGAGAAAAGCGCATAATCGCCATATACCTGATATTCTATGGTGTTTCTGTGCTTTTCCATTGTCTCACCCCTCTCGGTTGTTATTAAAAATCAAGAAATCCCTGCGTCGGATTCTCCTGTACTCCTGTTTCCTGATTGTAATACATGTCATTTAATACCAGTACCCCGGTATCTCCTGCCTGATACAATGCATTTTTCAATTTTTCTTTCATGGTTGGACTGATACTTACCGTATACCTCTGTAATTTTCTTAATATCTGCTTTTTCTCTGCCAGTCCTGTTTTTCCTGTTTCAAGTTCCGCAATCAATGCCTGTGCTTCTTCATTGTAAGGCACCACCACAGACACTTTTCCATCTTCCGGAATCACCTCGAATTCTTGTCCGGCTGTCTGAAATGCCTGCCGAAGCAGAAATGTCGGTCGCTGTCCATCGTGATGCCGCGCATACTGCTGATTTCCCGCTTCATTTTTTCCAAGTAGTTCTACAAGAGAAGTTCCCGTCTGCGAGCAGGAATACTGTGTGATCTGCGATCCCAATTTCTGATAATACAGCCTGTAATATTGCTTTACTGCCATTTCTGAATCCAGCGTATTTTGAAAATCATCTGGCTGATTGTGAAATTGCAGAAGAAAGCTTTTGCAGGCATCCTGCGCAGCTGTCATTTCCTTCATTCGGCCGATCCGTTCCAGATCCGCTGCCATTTTTACGATATAAACAATACCCATTTCCCGTTCTTTATGTCGGTTACATCGCCCCGCAGACTGCACAATACTGTCCAGTCCTGCCAGAGAGCGAATCACGCATCCAAAAGAAAAATCAATTCCCGCTTCTACTAACTGTGTACTGACACAGATAACCGGCTTTTCCCTGTCCTGCAATGTACACTTAATTTCTGTTAACATATCCTCTCTGTTTGCCGGACACATGTTAGTGCTGAGGTGGAACAAAGTACACGTTTCAAGATCTTCCTGTTTCAAGGACTCATACAATTCCAGCGCCAGTTTCTTTGTGTTTACAATCACCAGCACCTGCTTATAATTTCGGAATGCCTCCCGCGTAAAATCTTTCAGGTCATCCAGTGACATCCCACCTGGAATCAGATCTGCCTTATCTTCCATCCGTACTCTGCGAAATGCTTCTGCATAAATCTCACTTCTGTCTGCCATTTCTCTGCATTCCATCAGATTGTTCTGTGGAAGCGATGCAAAAGATGGCTGTGTCGCCGAACACAATACTACTGTCGTATTACAGAACTCCGTCAGAAAATTCACTGCAAGATTGAACAACTCCGTACACTTTGCGGGAATTGCCTGCACTTCATCAAATACAATAATACTGTTACACAGACTGTACATTCTCCGAATACAACTTTTATCTCCGAAAAACAACGTATTCAACAACTGCACTGCCGTCGTTGCAATCAACGGACAATCCCAGTTATCTGTCAGCTTTTTGTAAATCGCTTCCTGCACTGCATCTTCATTCACAATATTACAATGATGTTCCAGAATGTAGCTCTCATTTCCAACTGCTTTCCGTATTTCATCCGCATTCTGCTCCAGTACGGAATTGTATGGTGAAATATAGAAAATGTGCTGCTTTTTCTCTTTGACCGCACGATTTAAAGCGAACCGAAGACTGCTCAATGTCTTACCCGCACCTGTCGGAACTGTCAGACGGTAACGGCTCTTTCTTTCCTGAGAGGCTTTATAACAATGGTCCGAAATTTCTTCCCGATAACAATTCAACGGACTGTATGTTCCATGCTGTTTTTTATCATTCATGTAACTTTGATAATATGCCAGCATACGTTCCCAGATCTGCAACGTTTCTTCTTCGGACATCCGTTCCGGCAGCATTTCTCCATTCATCATGCTCGCCGTATCACTCCAGTCACTGTCAATCAGTATCGATAACAGTAACCTCTCGTACATTCCGAAGTAGAACTCTTTATCGCCGCATAAACTCTGGGTATCGTCCACTACCTCCTTTACATGCTGATAA
>CAVFMZ010000136.1:0-6300 GCA_963623675.1 Firmicutes bacterium CAG:176
GCACGTCACAATCTACCATAAATTCAATAAATTCCTGTTTATACTGTTCCATTTTCTCTATTAACCTCCTGCTTGTACGAACCTTACATGATTTGTATTGTCCTAAGAATACTTTGTCTCATACTTTACCATAAAATGCTGCTTGTTTCAATCACTGCAAAAAGCTATTTTGCCTCTATTCCCAATTCTTTATGAAAATATTTTAACGGGGAAAGACTATATCGTCTGTCAAATTCTCTTTGATGTAAAATCTTTGTACCACTCATATGTAACACATAATCTTCCACAAACATCAATGCTTCTTTTTTTATTCGTTCCAGATGTACCATCGTTTCTTTAAATTCATCTTTATCAATGATTGCATCCTCTGAATCTATATAAGACGTCTCTGTAATAATTACTATTTTGCTGTAATCAAGCCCTGACTTATGCATTTTTGATCTTGCAGTCGTTGTAAAATGAAAAGCATATGGATGACTAATTTCTGTCCGATATGGAATACAGATAAAATAATGATAATGGGTTTGAAACAACAGACAATTATATGCCCTGTGTCCTTTCTTTAAAATTTCTTTGTATGGCGGATTGGGGTATGTACGATAGAACTTATCCGTCAGTTTCAGAATCTGATAGTCATTCTCCGGTAACTTCATGCAATTTTCTCCTTGGGAAATATCTGCTCGATTGAGCAAAAGTAAAAGAAACGAGAGACTTTTCAGCCTCTCGTCATCAGCTTCATCACTCGGTCAATTTTTATTTTACCGTCCTGTCAGTACCGTCACAGGACTCATCGCTCGGTCAATTTTTATTTTACCGTCCTGTCGGAACCGTCACAGGACTCATCATAAATGATGAAGAAGAACTTTGTCCGTTCTTACTACTATTATACGCATATCTGCTACAAATATCAATACTTTTTGTTACTTTCTTTTAAACTTTCTGTTCAAATTTATTTCTTTTAGCGCACTGCGCCGATCAGATCTTTGATGTCTTCCACCTGATATTTTTTCATATAAGCTTCAATGCCTTCTGCCACTTCTTTTGCGGCGTAAGGATTTGCAAAGTTTGCAGTGCCGACAGAGACTGCCGTTGCTCCCGCCAGAATAAATTCCATTGCATCGTCTGCATTGGTGATACCGCCCATACCGATGATCGGAATCTTCACTGCATTGGCCGCCTGATAAACCATGCGGACTGCCACCGGTTTGATGGCCGGGCCGGACATGCCGCCTGTTTTATTTGCCAGTGCAAAGGTTCTTCTGTTGATATCAATCTTCATGCCAGTCAGTGTATTGATCATGGACAGAGCGTCTGCTCCGCCTGCCTCGGCAGCCTTTGCCATAACGGTAATGTCCGTTACATTGGGGCTTAATTTCATGATCACCGGCTGTTTTGCCCGTTTTTTCACCTGCTCGGTAATGTGCTGCAGTGCTTTCGGATCCTGTCCAAAGGCAATACCGCCTTCTTTTACATTGGGGCAGGAGACGTTGATCTCCAGCAGATCCACTAGTTCGTCCGCCAGACGTTCTACAACGTCGCAGTAATCTTCCTCGCTCTTTCCGCAGACATTAACGATAATCTTCGTGTCGTACTGCTTCAGAAACGAAATATCTCTTTTTACAAATACATCAATACCCGGGTTCTGCAGGCCGATGGCATTGAGCATGCCGCTTCTGGTCTCGGCAATTCTCGGTGTCGGGTTGCCCGGCCACGGCACATTTGCCACGCCCTTGGTCACTACGGCACCCAGCGCACCCAGATCATAAAATTCGCTGTACTCAGCACCGGACCCGAAAGTTCCGGATGCGGTCATGACCGAATTTTTAAGTTCCACACCTGCGATGGTTACTTTTGTATTCATTACAGTCCCACCTCCGTACTTAAAAATACCGGTCCGTCTTTGCAGACTCTCTTATTGTGTACATGGGAATGTCCGTCCACCTCTTTGGACTGGCAGACACAGGCAAGACAGGCTCCGATGCCACAGGCCATCCGCTCTTCCATGGAAATATAGCACTCGATTCCATGTTCCTCTGCATAGGTCTTGATGGCACGCAGCATGGGTTTCGGACCACAGGCGTAGATCACATCTGCCTCAATGCCATGCTCCCGGACAGCGTCCATCACATTTCCTTTGGTTCCTGCACTTCCATCCTCGGTTGCAATATAGAAATCTCCGGATGCGGACAGTTCCTCTGTGAGGAACAGTTCATCCCGGTAACCTGCTACGGTCTGTACTCCGGTACATCCCTGTGCTTTTAATGCAGCCCCCAACTGTACCATGGGCGGCACGCCGATGCCGCCTCCCATAAGGAGCGGTTTCTTTCCTTTTAATGGAAATCCATTTCCCAGCGGTCCAAGAATCTCCAGTTTGTCCCCGGCTTTCCGCCCGGAAAATTCTGCGGTTCCTTCTCCGACTACCCGGTATACCAGACGAAGTTTTCCTTCCTCTGCGTTAATCTCGCAGATGCTGATGGGACGCGGAAGCATATGGCTTCCGTCACTGCTGTATACGGACACAAACTGTCCAGGCACAGCGTCTTTTGCAATCTGCTCTGTCTGAAGCCACAAGCTGAAAATTCCGGATGCAATTTCTTTCTGCTCCAGCACCGTGGCAAATTCTCTGTTCTTCATGTCTTTATTTCTCCATTTGTAACTATTCAGAGCCATGCACATGCCTGTAAATATGTGACGTATGCTTGCATACAGGAACATATTTCGGTGCATGTATATGGCGAAAAGCCATATATGAGCAAAATGGAAGCCTCATAGAGGCGGTTTTGCGAATGAGCTCTGAATAGTTATATTCCTTCTTACAGTGCCGCGTTCAGCGCACCCTGAATATCTGCGATCATAGCCTCTACTGCTGCACGGGATGCATCTCCGAAGTTCTCTGCTCCGAATTTTGCATATGCTTCCTGCTTGTAAGCGGCAATGATGCCTCTGGAAGAGTTGACAATTGCACCCAGACCATCCTCATTGAAGAAATGAACCAGATCCTTGCCTTTTCCACCCTGTGCACCGTATCCCGGTACCAGAATGAAGGATTTCGGCATTACTTTACGGAGAATTTCTCCCTGCTCCGGATAAGTTGCGCCTACTACAGCTCCGATGTAGCTGTATCCGTCGCCCATGTGGTCTTCGCCCCACTGAGCTACTTTCTCCCCTACCAGTTCGTACAGCGGTTTCCCATTGATAAGCTGATCCTGAAACTCACCGCTGGACGGGTTGGAGGTCTTTACAAGAATGAACAGACCTTTCTTTTCCTGTTTGCATACATCGATAAACGGTTTCACGCCGTCAGATCCCAGATACGGATTGACGGTAGCAAAATCCTCATCAAAACCTGCATAGGTCTTACTTCCCACCTGTACTTTGCCCAGATGTCCGGTTGCATAAGCTGCGGAAGTGGAACCAATATCACCACGTTTAATATCGCCGATCACTACCAGATCTTTGGATTTGCAGTAGTCTACGGTTTTCTTATATGCCTTCAGTCCCTCAATACCGAACTGCTCATACATGGCAATCTGCGGTTTTACTGCCGGGATCAGGTCATAAGTCTTGTCTACGATCTCTTTGTTGAACTGCCAGATTGCCTCTGCAGCACCTTCCAGGGTCTCTCCAAACTCATCAAATGCCTTTTTCTGAATGTGCTCCGGCACATAGGAAAGCATCGGGTCAAGTCCTACCACGATGGGGGCTTTGGTTTTCTGAATTTTGTTGATCAGCTTATTAATCATGGGAATCTCCTTCTTTTATCCTGTTTTTTTCTGCGTTCTAGTTTAGCATAACTGTTCCGCGATTTCAATGCGTATCCAGTACCTTTTCCAATTCCTCAATTACGATTTTCAGTGCCTTAATCCGGGCATATTTCTTATCCACAGACTCCAGCACATGCCACGGCGCATAAGTGGTACTGGTCTTTGCGATCATTTCGTTGACCGCTTCCTCGTACCGATCCCATTTTTCCCGGTTACGCCAGTCCTCATCGGTGATCTTCCACTGTTTCTCCGGCGTATTCTGACGGTCCGTAAAACGGCGCAGCTGGGTTACTTTGTCGATCTGTACCCAGAATTTGATGATGACAGCGCCCCAGTCATGGAGTTCCTTCTCAAATTCGTTAATCTCGTTATAAGCACGCTTCCAGTCATTTTCACTGCAGAAGCCTTCCAGACGTTCCACCATCACCCGTCCATACCAGGTTCGGTCAAAAATGGCAATGTGCCCGGTCTTGGGAAGTCTTGTCCAGAACCGCCACAGATAATGTCTCGCCTTCTCATGGGGCTCCGGGCTGGCAATGGGATGTACTTCGTAACCTCTCGGGTCCAAAGCTCCCGTGATCCGCTTAATATTGCCGCCTTTTCCTGCTGCATCCCAGCCTTCGTAAGCAATGATGACCGGCACTTTTTTCCGATACAGGCGGTTATGAAGCTCTCCCAGACGGGTCTGCAGTCGTTTTAACTCTTCTCTGTATTCTTCTTCCGGTAACTCTTTATCCAACGGAATCTCGGAAAGCAACGGCATCTTTTCCAGTGGAAAGACATTCTGCAAAAGCGGTACCGCCATATCCCGGTTGTTAAATGCAATGTCAATGCCCTGGGTCAGCATTTCCAGTACCTGAAGTTCCGTCCATTTTCTGGATTTCGCATCTACAATGTACCAGGGAGCCGACGGCATGCTGGTGTCTTTCATATAAGAAGAAAAGGCGTCCACACATTTCTCATAATGATGATTCTGCCACATGTCATTTCTGTTCACCCGCCACATGGTGTCCTTCTCTTCGGTCAGGTGTTTGATCCGTTTCTTCTGCTCCTTCTCCGAAATATGCAGGAAAAATTTCATGACCAGATAGCCATTGTCCGTCAGCTGACGCTCAAACCGGCGGATGCTCTCGATCCGTTTCGTATACTCTGCCTCTTTCAGTTCTCCTCGCAGATAGTCGCCCACCGTCTCATCCATCCAGCCGGAATCCATGAACACAAATTTTCCCGCTTCCGGAATCTTTGCAAAATGCCGGTACAGAAATGGCCGCCGTTCCTCTTCCTCGGTCTTCTTCTCCATGGACTCCACTTTAAAAAACCGCGGATCGATATTCTGGATGACCTGACCAATGCAGTAACCCTTTCCGGCGGTTCCCCATCCTTCCATAAGCACCAGCACCGGAACTTTCTTCTCTTTAATGAGCATCTGCTGCCGCATCAGCTTCTCCCGTGCTGCGGTAAGCCGTTTTTTCAGTTCCTCTTCCTCCGGCTTTTCTGCCGGTTTCCATTCTTTGAGCATGTGTATACCCCCTGATCATTTATTTCTTATATTTTCCAAATAAAAACAATCGTAAAATTCCCGCATGGTCAATGATGTAGATCAGCACTGCCGTGATGGCGCTCATGACTACAAATGCCGCAGCTGCATAGAGCAAACCCTCCACACTCCAGAAGGTGTAGACAATTCCATCCGGATTCAACACTTTTGCAAACTGATAATGAAGGACGTAGATCTCCAGTGTATAAAGTCCCAGCTGTGCAAGTTTCTGCTTTGCCCGGCAGTCTTTCCAGTCCAGCACTAACCGGATCAGCCAGAAACATCCAAGGAATGACGCAATGGTCTGTACCCCCAGCATAACAATACCAGTTACTGTCACCAGATCCAGTTTCACGGCCATCAGCAAAAATACAGCGCCGCCGATCCAGGCTGTCCACCGCTGAAGCCGCACCGGCGCATACTTTTCCACCAGATCCTCATGCATTCCCACAAAATACGCCACCGTATAGTAGGGAAGATAGATCACCAGGATGGACGGACTTAAAAATGTCACACCTGCCAGATAGGCTGCCAGAACTACGCCACAGCCCAGGAGCCAGACGATCCAGAACACGATCTCTTTTCCTTTGCTCCATACATTTTGGATCAGCTGTGCTGCATAGGCCAGCAGCGTAAATAAAAACAGCGTCATGAGAAACCAGAGGCCGTAGTCCAGCTGAAACAGCACGGTCTTCAGTGCCCGCGGTACATAGGTCAGATGCTGCACCACCAGCCAGGAAAAGAAGGGGAGCAGATATGCCACTGCCCGCTTTTTCATGCGCGCGCCGAATTGTTCTACACTCTGTATTTTCGTCCCTTTTCCCGCCAAGTATCCACTGACCAGGAAAAATAATGGCATTTGGATGGATTTGATCACATCGTAGAGATAGGGATCGGTCATATGATTATGGACCTGTACGTGTCCGAACATGACCAGTAAAATGGCGATGCCTTTCAGACAGTCCAGGGATTCATTTCGTTCTTTCATGTGTTTACCTC
>CAVFMZ010000137.1:0-6179 GCA_963623675.1 Firmicutes bacterium CAG:176
AGCTGGGAGAGCATCTGCCTTACAAGCAGAGGGTCATAGGTTCGAGCCCTATAGGCCCCATCATTTATGTAATTTCATATGGCGAGATAGCTCAGTTGGCTAGAGCACACGGTTCATACCCGTGGTGTCGAGGGTTCGAATCCCCCTCTCGCTACTATAAAGGCGGAAGCAGATTGCTTCCGTTTTTTTATGTCTCAAATTCTTCTGACCAAAATTTTTATGGTTTTTTCATATTTCCCTGATATATTCTTTTACTTTCTTATATTATATGGTATGATTTTTGAATATTTACGAATGAAAGGACTGTTTTTATGTTAAACGCCATTGAAACCATAAATACAGCCGTCAACAACTTCATCTGGGGTGTTCCGGCCATGGTCTGCATCATCGGTGTAGGCCTGTATTTAAGTATCCGAACCGGATTTCTCCAGATTCGGAAATTTCCATATGCCATCCGCACAACCATCGGACGAATGTTCCGCAAAAAAGATGCTTCGGACGGCGCCATCACACCATTCCAGGCAGTCTGTACTGCACTGGCCGCCACCGTTGGCACCGGAAACATTGCCGGAGTTGCCGGCGCACTTGCCATCGGCGGCCCGGGAGCGGTCTTCTGGATGTGGGTTTCCGCCTTGCTTGGCATGTGTACCAAATTTTCTGAAGTTACCCTGGCAGTTCATTTCCGCGAGACCAACGCAGACGGAGAACTGGTTGGCGGTCCCATGTACTATATTAAGAACGGACTGCCCAAATGCTGGCACTGGCTGGCATATCTCTTTGCTGCATTTGGTGTGCTGACCGTATTCGGTACCGGAAATGCAACCCAGGTCAATACCATTACCACGGCCATCAATTCCGCCCTGACCAACTATGGGCTTCTGAACCCGGAACAGGTTTCTACCTCCAACCTGATCATCGGTATTGTGATCACCATCCTGATTGCCATGATTCTCCTTGGCGGCATCAAACGTATCGGCCAGGTAACGGAAAAACTGGTTCCATTCATGGCGCTGCTCTATATCGTACTGGCTTTTGGTGTGGTTCTGCTTAACATCAACGTAGTTCCCAGCGTATTTGCTTCGATTATTGAAGGAGCCTTCAATCCTTCCGCAGTCACCGGTGGTGTTGTGGGAAGTCTGTTCCTAAGCATGAAAAAAGGTGTCTCCAGAGGAATCTTCTCCAACGAAGCAGGTCTTGGTACCGGTTCCATCGCCCATGCCTGTGCAGACACCAGAAAACCGGTAAAACAGGGAATGTTCGGTATCTTTGAAGTATTCACAGACACCATCCTGATCTGCACACTGACCGCACTGGTCATCCTCTGCAGCCAGGTACCCGTCGCTTACGGCCAAGCCGCCGGAGCAGAACTGACGATCCAGGGATTTACCTCCACCTACGGAAACTGGGTATCCATCTTTACTGCCATTGCCATGTGCTGTTTTGCATTCTCCACGATCCTGGGATGGGGACTTTACGGCGCCCGCTGTATTGAATTCCTGTTCTCCAGTAAGGTCACTAAACCGTTCATGGTTGCCTACTCTCTGGTTGCAATCTTAGGTGCAACGGCTGATCTGGGACTCATGTGGAATATCGCCGAAACCTTCAACGGCCTCATGGCTATCCCCAACCTGATTGCCCTGTTCCTGTTATCCGGCACGGTGGTCAAACTGACCAAAGACTATTTTGCACAGGAAAATCCGTAAAATAAGACAGAAAGAAAGCCCCGGAAGACTTGATCACAAGTTTTCCAGGGCTTGATTTTTTCTTATGCTTCTTTTTTCGTAAACACGATATATTCTCCGCCATAATTTCCCCACCAGGTACTCGGGTAGTCTCCGGTCATATAGATCGTACAGAACAGCATCTCTGCCGCATTCAGTCTCGAGCAGATGGAGAAGAGAATCTCATTGGCAGGAAACAGCACCTGTCCTTCTTCATGCTCCATGTGATGAACATATTCCCGCTCCTGAAAGGCCAGCACGCTGTCAATTTTCTGACGTGCTTCCTCCGGCAGTGAAAAATAGTAGAAATCCACATACATGTTTTTGCAGCCACACATTTCCCACATTTCTGTGAATTTGTCCACCGCCTGAAATTCATTCATCCGGACAATCTGATTCTGGTACTGCTGCATACCATCCGTTATTTTTTCAAAATAAATGGCGCCTTCTGCCTTTAATTCTTCTATTGTCATACGTCTCATCCTCCGTCTTCTGCGGCACTCTGCGCCTATTCCGCAGAGACCGGATGTATTCTTTTTACCGGTTTTCCCGGTAAGATATCCTTATATCGGTAAATACTGAGCACCAGTCCGGTCAGGATGTAGGAACTGACCACATTGCTTCCACCTGCGGAAAAGAACGGAATCGGTATGGATGATAACGGCAATAATCCCAGATTTGTGGCAATTACCGTCACCGACTGTAGCAGCAATACCATCCCACAGCCATAACCAATGATCATCCCCAGCTGATTTTTCTGCCGGGAAGAAATACGGAACATTTTCACACACAGAAACAATAATAAAGCAACCGCTGCCGCTACCGCCAGCAATCCGTACACAGATGCCAGACTGACCAGGATATATTCACTGCTCCATCCGGGCAGTTTCTGCCATACCATATTCCCAGACGATTCGAGTATCCGGCTTGCATGCAGACACTCCTGCGCCATCTGGACCACATAATTCTGTTGACCCTGCCCAAACCAGGCTTTCAGCCGCTCTATCTGATACTCTGCCAGCATCCCGCTTCCTATTGCTGCTATCGGTACCAGAAAGAAAATCCCCCATACCGCCGCAAGAAGTTTCTGTTTATTCACCTGATACCAGCCTTTGTACACTGCTATGCAAAACAGTAGTAACAATGCCATAAGAAGCAGAATTGCCTGATTCAGCCCCGGCAGCCGAAGCACCAGAATGCGGGCAGTAATGTCCAGAGCACCAATCCGGCGAGACCTCTCCCACTTCTTCCGCGATAAGCATACAGTACCGATGCGTAAGTCGGAACATACAGCCAGATCATTCCGGAGGTCGGAATCAGCACCGGTCCAATCCGCAGACCATAGATTCGTCCATATATCTGAACTCCGGCAAACAAAGAAAGTACTACAAACGCCAGGATTCCTGCCGCAATCTGCCTGCCCCATTTTTCAAGCATACTGTAATCCAGTCGATAGACCAGCAGCATCAGCACAAATCCGACCACGGTGTATTTCACCTGCTGATATACCCAGTATTCTAGGCCCGTAATCTGATCTTTTCCGGCAAAGAATGACATTGCCCCGCAAAACACCAGGCTTAACACACTGATCAGGCTGACCAGCACCAGCATTTCTACAGACAGATGCGGCCGGTGAATCCGATCCAGCGCCACACCGGTCTCTACCGGGTCGCCCATCTCCTTTACTGCAAGTTCCATAGCCTGCTCATGGTCTGTCCCTTCTTCTTCAAAAGCTTCCGCCTGATCAAGGATATGGTCTTTTAATTCTTCCGCGATAGAATCATGCATCTTACCGCAGCGCACCTGTTCTGTCACGGTTCTGAGGTATTCGTCCATTTTCATACTCACACCTCCATAGCCAGAACATTGCCGACTGCTTTCGAGTATTCCTTCCACTCCTCTTTCTTCTGTTCCAGGTATTTTCTTCCTTCCGGCGTAATCTGATAATATTTCCGGACTTTTCCCAGCACTTCCTGCTCATAGGACTTGAGAAAGTGTTTTTCCTCCAGACCATGAAGCAGCGGATACAGCGTGCCCGCTTTCAGTTCAAATACATTTTCCGAACGCTTCTTCAGCGTATCAATCATCTCATACCCGTACATATCTTTTTCTGAGAGCAATCTTAAAATCAACATTCCCATACTTCCGGATACCAGGCTTCTGTCAATTGCCATAATAGGAACCTCCTGTCATTATATAGTTCGTCTATATATAGATTAACTATATAGCATATCGGTTGTCTATATATGTCAATTGTTTTTTCATCGGAATTACTGTTCTGCACGGATCTCCGGCTGAAAATCATCCGTATCTCCACAGAAATAACCACCCAGACGGCTGCTGATATATTCCATCACCTTTTTCGCCTGTTCAAAATCATCCGGGCGGATCGTCACCGCATAAACGGTGTGAAGTCCATGCTCCTGAAGATACGCTTTCATGATCTCGTCCTCAGAAGCCCCCTCCAGATTCTCCAGATCCACAGAACCTGCAGCCGGCAGTTCAATCTCCAGCACACCTGCTTCTTCCCAGTATTCTGCCTTCCAGCGCTTCTCTTCTGTAAAAAGTGCATAGATCTGATCCGGTGTAATCTCACCTTCTGCCAGATACAGCCATTCTTCCGGCATCCGCGGTCCTTTCGACGTTTTCGGTGCATTCACCGGAACATTTTTCCGGAACGGTTTCTTTCCTGATTTTTTCTTATCTTTCTTTATCATCGGTTCCCTTTCCTTTCTGATCTTCTTCCTGCAGCCGGAATGCCGTTCTCGGCTCTACTTTTACCCGGATATCGCAGTCTGAGCAGTGCTCTCCATTGACACAAAGTTCATAGGAGGCGGTCATTTCGATCTTTTCCTCTTCCACACCAAGACGGAGCCCTGTCGTGCGCATTGCCACCAAAAAGGAACCAAAAGGTACATTGTAGGTGCTCTCACTGGTCGTTCCTTCTTCGAACACCATCTCTGTCGTCACCGCTCCCCTCTTTCTGACCGAAAGACTCTGCTCATTCAGCTTCAACATATTTCTGACCGGCTTATCATGTCCTTCCAGCATTTCGTCAAAGAACAGGTAATGAACGCCGTCTTTTTCATGATATTCTCCCAGATGTACCATCTCAATGGTATCCTGATCTCCCTCTGACAGCTGCAGACCGGAAATCGTTACTGTTACTTCTTTTGTCAAATAAATTTTCCCCTATCTGTCATTTTTCTATTTATTCTATCGTCTTTCCCACGAGTATTCAAGTCCTTTCACCAGCCGGAAATGCACCTTTACCGGAAGCTGTTCCGGGTTGGGACGCTCATAGAACACCGTCCACCAGGACAGTTCTTTTTCCGTCGGCAAAGAAGCTCCCGCGCACTCCAAGCACTGCATACCGCCGATGCCAAGCGCCAGCAGAAGCACCAGCACTGCAAAAATTTTTCTCATTAAGCTTACACTCCTTTCCTTTCGATTATGGTCAGGAGTGTTTCTTCTTATACAAAAAGATGGGCCAGAAGACCCATCCCCTAACGCTTTACATTATACGGTGTTGTGATATACAGCTGCTTTGCCAGCCCACTGGCTTTCAGATCTCTCTGCGCCTGTCTGGCCTTCGCCGGACTGTCAAAGATACCGAATACGGTCGGACCACTTCCGCTCATCATGGAACCGACTGCTCCATACTCCATCATACGCTCTTTGATCTGGCTGATCACCGGATAGTTGGGAATCGTCACCGTCTCCAGCACATTTCCCATGCGCTCACACAGAAGCTTCAGATCCTTCTGTCTCATAGCGTCAATCATGCTGTCCACATCCGGATGCTGTTCCGGCTTCAGATCATTGGCATGCAGATTTTCATAGACAAATTTGGTGGACACGCTGATGCCCGGCTTTGCAATCAGAATCGTACACTTGGGCATGGACGGAAGCACGCTTAATTTTTCTCCGATTCCTTCTGCCAGCGCGGTTCCTCTCTGAATACAATAGGGAACATCTGCTCCCAGCTTTACGCCACGGTTCATCAGATCCTGTCTGGAAAGTCCCAGCCCATACATCTGGTTGATGCCCCAGAGAACAGCTGCTCCGTCGGAACTTCCTCCTGCCATACCTGCTGCCACGGGAATCCGTTTTTTCAGCTGGATCGACACGCCGTCTCTGATGTCAAACTCATCCATCAGAAGCTTTGCTGCCTTATACACCAGGTTATTTTCATTGGTAGGAAGATAGTAAAGGTTGGTCTTCACCTGGATCCCCGGCGTCTTTGTTCTGCGGATTTCCAGATCATCATGCAGTCCAGTGGTCTGCATAATCATCTTTACCTCATGATAGCCATCCTCTCTTCTTCGCAGTACATCCAGCCCCAGATTGATCTTTGCCAGCGCCTTCAGCTGTATTCTGTCCTTCATATTTGTCTCCTTGTTTATTGCTTTTCTAATTCTTTGCGGAGGGTCTCCTCCATTACCTCAAGCGGCGCCT
>CAVFMZ010000138.1:0-6052 GCA_963623675.1 Firmicutes bacterium CAG:176
GTACTCTTTCCGGCTCCGTTCTCACCTAAGATCGCATGCACTTCCCCCTTGTGCACGGTCAGGTTGATGTGGTCATTTGCCGTAAAATCGCCGAATTTCTTCACGATGTCTTTCATCTGAATGACGACTTTACTCTTATCTATATGGCTTGTTCTTGCCACAGCTTGTTCCCTCCTGTTTTCTTATTTCATGTTCCTCCAAACTCACGGACTCGCACTTCCGTGCTTTCCCGCCTGCTTCGCAGGCTGTCCGTTCGTTATCGGGCACAAGAAAAGAAAATGTCTGCTTTGCAGCCGCTTTCTTTTCTTTTGTGCCTCCTCTAGATTAGAGTCACGTGCGTAAACCCTTTTTCTTCCATAATTTTTCCCAGATATGCCAGATAGTCCTGACTTGGCACCTGGAAATGAGAATATTCTTCTCTCACGCCCATAGGTCGGTAAGCGATGATCTTCACGCGAATATCGTTAATCTTCAGATAAGGCGCCAGGAAATCGCCGATCTCCCGCACACTTTTCTCCGTATCATAGAGATCCGGCACGATGACAGCCCGCACCTCGTAAAGCTTGGAAGTCTTTGCGAGATAAACGGCATTCTGAAGCACCATCTCATTGGTATATCCGGTAACTTTTTTATGTTCTTCGGCTTCAAATGCTTTGATATCCAGCATCACGCCGTCTGCCACTTCCATCAGCTCCGGATAGTTTTCAAAGTTCACCATTCCGTTACTGTCAATCAGTGTTCCCAGTCCATCCTTCTTTGCCAGTCGGAACAGTTCGGTTAAAAACTCCGGCTGCAGCATACATTCCCCTCCGGAGACGCTGATTCCCCGGATAAATGGAATCTGTTTCTTTACTCTTTCGTAAACTTCTTCCGGGGTCATCTCGCTGGTTCGCGGCGAACTGTCGTTGGGACAGACATGGATGCAGGTGTCACACTGCACACATTTGGCAGGAGCAAACCTGACCTTTCCATCTGCTCCCATGGACAGTGCCCCTGCCGGACAGTTTTTCACGCAGGTACCGCACTGTACACACATTTTTCTTGTTTCCGGATTGTGGCAGTATTTGCAGTTAATGTTGCATCCCTGTAAAAAAATTGCCGTCCGGTTACCCGGACCATCCACACTGCTGAAGGGGATGATCCGGTTCACTACTGCTTTCATTTAACGCACCTTTCTCTCCAGAATATGTCCGTTTCTGGCAGCTCCAAGTCCCAGTGCTGTGGTATCCTGAAGCACAGCCTCGCCATTTGCCAGTTTTTCCAGCTCGGACCGTTTTACGAGATATCCGGTTACACGGATCACATCGCTGTCACTGGAATAGAAGGACAGATAACGGAGATCCATCTTGAAGGAACCTTTGATAATGTCCAGTACATACTCCGGATTCCGATGAACGGTCATGTCAATCGGGAAGATATCTCCGGTACCGGAGGTGAAGTATTTATGGAATTTCTTCAGGACATTCAGCTGGTCGATCAGCTCTTCCGGCTCCTCACCGATCGGAATTCTGGTTCCCGGTGTGACGTTCTCATCCTCTGCCAGACCTACCTGTGCATGCAGAAGGAAATGTCCGTCCGTTCCTTCACAGTATTTATTTTTATGGTTCAGATTAAATTCTTTGATAATCTCCATAATTTCCACGCCAAGATCGTTGGCTGCTTCATCATGACCAAAGCGTCCTTTGATCCCCTCTTTTTCAAACAGGATATTGACGCAGTCAGCAAGACCAACCAGTCCGTACATGCCGGAGAAACGGTCTCTGTGAATAAATCCTTCTTTTGCAAGGAAGTTGTTCTCGAAGAATCCACTTTCTTCTACTTCGAATTTGATTCTGGCATCCATGTAACGTGCCATAATATCCAGTACGTACGGAAGTTCTCTCTCCTTGAAGTCCTGAATATTTTTTGCTCTCTTGGCAATATTTCCAAGAACCAGACGGCAGAGCGTATAAGCGCCGCCGCCCAGCAGAAGTCCATTATAGCAGCTGGCGATCACATAACCCTCCCCCAGCTCACTCTTAAACATCTTATGATTTGCAAAGCTCGGCTTTGCACTGTGCATTGCACAGTCAATGGCTTTCAGTGCAAAATCATCCGGAGTAATATCCTCGTCATATTTGAAGCTTAAGTTCGGAACTGCATTTTCCAGCTCTTTCTCTGCTTCCAGAAGAAGACGTCCTGCCTTGGTGGCTTTCGGTCCGATATTTGCATGGGAGAAGGAATCCAGAATCGTGCGGTCCATCTGGGTCAGGAAGAGTTTCAGCATTTTCTTTGCCTGTGCCTCATCCACAGTGTCAATATACGGCTCCAGCAGTTCGTCAAGCTGGCCTACATATACCGGATAGTTGGTAACGCTCGGTACATGTTTGTAGAAAATCATCAGGCTGTTCAGTGCCTCGTACAGATCCGTCGGCGGGTCCAGCTGCAGGAATTTACTTCCCTCTTTCAGGAACTTCGCATAATCCGGGATGATGTAACGCGGACGCATGGGAGCATGACCCTCAGACAGATCGCAGATACATTTGCGGTCGATGGGCACATTCAGAAGCTCATCCAGGCCTTCCGGAAGATCCAGTACTTCCATCAGGGAATCTGCCTGATTGGCCAGGCAGGTCAACTTCTGCTCATGGGTGAGCGTTGCGCTCTCAATAATGTCCAGAATGTTTTTTCTTGTTTCATTGACTCTTTCCATAGAAATGTCACGCATAATAACAGGTTCCTCCTTGTGGCATAAATGCAGAGCCCTGCATGAGCAAAAGTAAAGCCTCGTAGAGGCGATTTTGCGAATGGGCTCTGGTTCTTATTCAGCGTCCTCTTTGATCAGCTTGCGGATGGCTTCCACAGCTACACGGATGGCCATATCCGTATCATGGGCTACAGGGTTGGACAATCCCTGTTTTTCTCTCTCCTGGTTGGCCATTACCAGAAATACGGAACCGCAGCGTACATGCAGCGCGCTTGCCACGATGAACAGTGCCGCGGACTCCATCTCGGATGCCAGACATCCAAGGCGTTTCCATGCCTCCCATTTATTCAGGAGTTCATAGCTGACCGGCATGGTCTCCGGTGAGTGCTGTCCGTAAAAGGCATCCTTGCACTGTACGACTCCCACATGAGAAGTCTGTCCCAGTTCTTTTGCAGCAGACCGTAATGCATTGACAATATCGATGTCTGCTACCGCCGGGAACTCGATAGGCGCATATTCTTTGCTGGTTCCTTCCATACGAATGGCGCCGCTGGCGATGACTACGTCAGAACTCTTCACGTCCAGCTGCATGCCGCCGCAGGTACCAATACGGATAAAAGTGTCTGCTCCGCATTTCACCAGTTCTTCCATGGCGATGGAGGCGGACGGTCCGCCGATACCGGTGGATGTAACGCTTACCTTCACACCGTCAAGGTAACCGGTGTAGGTCACATACTCACGGCTGTCTGCCACCAGTTTCGCATCATCGAAATAAGCGGCAATCTTGGCACAGCGCTTCGGATCTCCCGGAAGGATTACGTATTTTCCAACTTCTCCTTCTCCCACCTGAATGTGATACTGTTTATCCGGATTTTCTGAATACTTCATTGTCATTCCCCCATTTCGTTAATCTGATCTTTCATCAGTTCTTTGATCTGTTTATATTGATTCCATGTCATTACGATGTTCCAGCCATTTCTGGTGATGAGTTTTTTCTCCTCCAGCTCTTTCAATGCCCTGGTAATCGTCCGCTCCGATAATCCTGTGACTTCCGAAAAATCTTTTCGACTCATATAGACGCTGTAGGTGTCGAACTTTCCGTAAGTCTCATACAAATTGGTAAGGATAAGATAAACCCTTTCATTGCCCGGAAGCAGTACGTAAAGCCGCTCTTTTCTGGACTGATCCAACAGATACCCGATGATTCGTTCCGTCTCCATCTGCAATGCATCCACATCTTTCAGAATCCATTTTTCAAAGGCCTCTCTCGGTATCTTTAAGAATAAGCTGTCCCGTGTAGTCGCCAGAGTCGTCCGGTACTGATTCATATGTCCCAGGATTTCCATAGTTCCGAAGGTCTCAATGGGATCAAAATGACAGAATCCATAAACCGTTTCCCTTACCCGATAATCGACTGCAGAGACACATCCCTTCAGAAGAACATACACCTTGTCCACAGGCGTTCCTTCCTGAATAAATGTCGTTCCTTCCGGCATCCGCACCACCTGCATGCTTCCTGTCACGCTTTCCGGTGCATGAGCAAAGTAACGGTTCAGGTAATTCCGCTGTTCCGTATTCAGTTTTCGGATGATTTCATCTGCTTCACTCATTTTCGTTAATTTATCCATTTCCTTTTTTGTTTCTACTTTATTTATACCACATTTCTTACAAGCAAGAAAGGACAAATGTCCTTTTTAGCTTCTTTTTCTTGCCATTTGTCAGATTTGAGCACTATTCAGAGCCATGCAAAACTGCGTTCTGCGAATGCTTGCATTCAGGCAGACAGGCAGTTTTATATGGCGAAGTTAACCACATGAGCAAAAGTCGCTGGATGTCCGGGGGACATCCGCTTAGCGAGGACCGTAGTGGAACGGAGACAGCTGCATAGCAGCGATTTTGCGAATGAGGTTCTGAATAGTCACTGATTTTGACGGGTTTTCGGCTGCCGTGTCTTCGTTATAACACAGTCCGCATACAACAAGAAGGACATCTGTCACTTTTAGAGTTTTTCATGACTATTACCAAAAAACGAGGGTCTGTTTTTGTCTATAATCACCACGAAAAAAGGTGCAAAAAGAAGTGCTGCGAAAGTCTTTTTCAGACTCTCACAGCACTTCTTTTTGTTCTTGATTAATCAAGCTCGTAAGTATCTCCATGAGCTGCTTCGTAAGAAGCTTTGTCATTCGGAACTACGATCTCGCCGTCAATGATTTTCTGTTTTACTTCCTCAACTGCAGTAATCACTTCCGGAGCAATCAGATCCTGGCTCGGTGCGATATCGACGCCGCCTTCTGCAAGGTCATATACATGAACACCGCTTTCCAGAGTTCCGTCTACCAGAGACTTGATGCTGTCATAGCATGCATTATCCACTCTCTTCATAGCAGAAGTCAGAACCGTATTCGGAGCAATGCTGGACTGATCAGAGTCAACACCGATGGCATAGATACCAGCCTCCTGGCAAGCCTCGATGACACCACGTCCGGTTGTTGCTGCTGCATGGAAGATTACATCTGCACCATTGGTAATCTCTGTCGTTGCCATTGCTTTTCCGGTTGCTGCATCTCCAAAAGAGTTTGCATTGAGCTGCTGAATCCTGCAGTCCGGATTGGCATCCAGCACACCTGCACAGTAACCGTATCCAAACTGGTTCATGGTCTCATTTGCCATTCCGATTACCAGACCTACATTATTTGTTTTGGTGGTCAGACCAGCCACATAACCTACCAGATAAGAAGCCTGCTCTGCTTTGAATGTCAGACAGGTTACATTCGGAAGATCAATCGTCGCATCATCTACGATCGCAAATTTAATATCCGGATTTTCTTCTGCTGCTGCTTTGGTTGCATCTGCCAGCATATATCCGATGCTGATGATCAGATCATAGTCCTCATCAATAAAGGTCTCCAGGTTCGGAGCATAATCTGCATCGGTGCTGGACTCCAGATAATTCACCGTTACGCCGAACTCTTCCTCTGCACGCTGCATGCCTTCCCATGCAATCTGGTTAAATGCGCCGTCATTCACTCCGGCTACGTCAGTAACCAGACCAATTTTATAATCAGATGCTGCTTTCTCACCGTTTTCACTCTCTGCAGCGCTTCCGTCAGTTCCTCCACATGCCACCAGAGACATACTCATAGCAGCTGCCATAACAAGTGCTAAAATTCTACGTTTCATAATTTCCTCCGCTTTGTTGTCATTTTTCTTCGGGCCGAAAACCGTCGTAGTCTTTTATAACATAAAAACTGACAGCCGAAAAGGACAGCTGTCAGTTTTAGAGAACTTTTATTGTTTATTTGGATTTTACGAAAATCTTGCCGTTGGCTGCCGGTGTGTGTGCTTTTCCTACAAACAGCACCAGTG
>CAVFMZ010000139.1:0-5861 GCA_963623675.1 Firmicutes bacterium CAG:176
TGTATTTTCTTCCTCACAAACCAGAAGCAGACCACCTGCATCACAATGGTTGCCATCCAGGATACGGGATAGGACAAAAACAGGAAGGACAGGGATCGGTGTGCCGGGAACAGCAGGTAAATCCAGATAATCCGCATACCTACCGTACCAATGATGGACAGGATCATGGGAACCGTCGAATATCCCATACCGCGCAGAGCGCCGGGGAACAGGTCCATCAGTCCGCACAGGAAGTAGGTGATGGTAGTGTATGCCATAATTTCCATTCCGCAGGCTATTACATCCTCCTGCTCACTGTAAATATGCAGTAATTTCGGTCCAAGCAGATACGCACTGCTTCCAAGAATCAGAGCAACCGAAACGGAAAGGATGATGCAGTCGATCAGAATTTTGTCCATCCGCTTCCACTTTTTCACACCATAGTTCTGGCTGGTAAAGCTCATGCATGCCTGCGTGACGGAATTAATGGACACATACAGGAAGCCAACAATATTATTAGCCGCCGTATAGCCCGCCATGGCGATGGAGCCAAAGGAATTGACGGAAGACTGCAGCATGGCATTGGACAGGTTAATGACCGTACTCTGGATTCCAGCCGGAACCCCCACCTCAAATATCTGCCGCAGATATTTTGTTTTCATACAAAGCTTTGAAAAACGCAGCTGATAGCTGCTGTCCGTGTGATACAGACATCTTAAGACCAGAATGCAGGAAATTCCCTGGGAAATCACTGTCGCAATTCCCACCCCGGCTACATCCAGATGAAATACAATCACCAGAAAAAGATTCAGCACTGCATTGGTCACACCTGATATCATCAGGAACAGCAGGGGCCGTTTGGTATCTCCTACTGCCCTCAGCACAGCGGCTCCATAATTGTACAGCATGAAAAATGGCATTCCGCAAAAATAAATTCTCATGTAAAGTACGGATTTATTGATCACATCATCCGGCGTTGCCATGATTTCCAATGCAAATCTTGCCAGCGCCACTCCCAGTATCGCCACGGCAATTCCGCTTACCAGTGCAAAGGTAATAGCCGTATGGACAGTTTCTGACACTTCTTTTTTCATTTCCAGCGCATAGTATCTGGCCACAAGCACGTTGGTTCCCAGCGAAACTCCGATGAACAGGTTCACAAAAATATTGATCAGCGCTGTTGTGGAGCCTACTGCCGCCAACGACTGACTTCCGCTGAACCGGCCCACCACAATAATATCCACGGCATTGAACATGAGCTGCAGCACACTGGAAAGCATCAGCGGAATCGCAAACGTGACCAGCTTGTCCATGATCGTTCCGTTGCACATATCGATTTCGTATTTATTTTTTGTCTTTTGTTCCGACATCTTATCGCCTTCCTTTCAACCATCCAATCAATAATAGTACGATTCCAATCACCGGAAACGCTGCAAAAGAAACCGGCCAAACCGATTCCATTCCTCCAATCAGAAATGGTGCACATGCGGATCCCAGATTGCATCCCACCAACACCGTTGAATTTACAATAGAAAGCAGTTCTCCCGGCTCATCAGCCGCTACTCCATTGAACACGCAGGTCACACCCGTCGTATGGGCAAATCCCGTGATGACGGCTCCTGCCAGAAACAGGAGAAAATTTCCTGCTGCCGCCATCAGCAGCATTCCCACACAATATCCGGCAAAGCAAAAGAAAAATAATCGTTCCCGGCAAACTTTCAACAAATTTCCATAAAGAAAACCCGCCAGAATTCCCATACTCATCAAAATACTTAACACAATACTGGCTGTAGATGCCGATCCAAAGCCACGCTCTTCCACAAGAACCGGAATCCGTAAGGAACAGGCTGCATTTGCCACTACCAATAGAAATCCGCAGATCGTGTAAAAGACTGCCGTCCGCGTATTTTTCTGATCAAACGTTCCCGGTGTACTTTTTTCTGCTTCTGTATGTACTGTTTTTACCGCATTTGCCGGTACAAACAGCAGATACAATGCCAGCACCAGAAATCCCAGTGCATAAACGCTGAACGCTTTCTGCCATCCAAAGACCAGTAACTGTCCGGCCACCAAAGTCAATACCGCATTTCCCAGCATTTCAAAGGAACTTCGAAAACCAAGCAGCGTCTCCTGCTCTCTTCCACTGTAGCGCTCACTGATGATGCTGATCGCCTTCACATTCACCAGCCCAATTCCAATACCCAGTAAAAAACGTGATACAAGAATCACTGGATAAACATTCGTAAACACCGGAAGCACACCGCTCACAGATAATAAAAGAAGTCCTCCTGCCACCATCAGCCGTTCTTTTAAATATTTCGCAATCAAAGCATTGAAAAGAATCGTACAGGTAATTCCCAGCGCCGCAACCGACACCAGAAATTCCACCTGGCTGCCGCTGTATCCCGTATAATATTCTTTCATTGCCGGAAGAGCTGTCGATATGGAATACGTGGAGATCAACATCCATGACAGCGAAAGAATTGAGAATTTTTCTATTTTCGTTTTCATATGCATTTACTTTCTTTCTGTTTTCTTTCAGTTTATCACAGAAAAAACAGAATGCAAAGTCCCCGGCAGTATTCTTAAAATAACTGCCGGGGACTCAGCCCATCATTCCTCTATATCCAGCTCCGCTGTCAGTTCATAGAAATCACTGGCATGCGCAGTAAATCCTGTTACCTTTGCCTTGCTGATCATGCTCATTTTCAGGAAGGAACAGAATACAAATGCGTTGTCGTCCAGGAGCTGCTGCTGCATCTCAATGGCAGTCTGGCTCCTCTCGTTTTGATCAAATGTAGTATTCAGCTTTATTGCAAGTTCTTCCAGATTGTCGCTGTGATACTGCCCGCGGTTTCTGGTGGAATCATCAAGACAGTAGGTCGAGAAGAAATTCGCCGGATCTCCCAGACCACAGTTGACATTGGCGCCCGCATATACATCCCAGGCAGCGGCATCCTTCCAGATGGAATTATGATCTGCAGTACAGTTGATCTGCACATCCATGCCAATGGTCTTTAACGTACTCTGTGCGGACTCTGCCAGCAGCGGAAGTTCCTGACGGCTAGGATAGGTAAGCCACTTGATAACCAGCTTCTGTCCGTCTTTTTCCCGGATGCCGTCTCCGTCGCTGTCCACCCAGCCTGCTGCCTCCAGCACAGCAGTTGCGCCTTCCGGATCATAGCTTTCTGCCTCCAGTGCAGAGCCGCCAAATTCCACTGTATCCGGGAATGCACCAGTCGCCACATAGCCATATCCATTCAGCAGTACATTGACAAAGGAATCCTTATCCATTCCCATGGCAATGGCTTTCCGAACCGCATCGTCCTGCATAATAGAAGATGCAAAATTCATCTGGCAATAGAAAGAACGGCTGGTCTGCACACTGGTAAAATTAAAATTGTCATTTTCAAAAATCGGATAGCTGGCATAGGCCATGCCATAAGCTGCATCAATCTCTCCGGACTGAAGCGCCAGCGCCAGAGTATCGCCATCAGAAATGGTCCGAACGGTGATTTCATCCACCTTCACATCTCCGTCCCAATAATTTTCATTTTTGACCAGATTCAGGTGGTCATCCGTCACCAGCTCCGTTGCTACATACGGACCAGTTCCAACGACGATTCCGTCATCCGTCACACCCTCGTCCATATCAATGATACATCCGTAAGGCTCGGACAGATAATTCATCAGGCTCGGACAGGCTTCCGTCGTATGAATGGTCAGTGTCAGTCCGTCTGCCTCTATGGAATCGATTTTCAGATCACCGGCTGCGCGGTCATGAACCGTAATCAGATCTTCCAGACATTTCTTTACCGCTTCTGCGTCACAAATCTTTCCATTGGAAAAGCAGATTCCGTCTTTCAGCGTGATTTTCCAGGTCAGGTCATCCACCTGCTCATAGCCTTCTGCCAGCCACGGTTCCAGCTCCAGGGAATCGTTGATCTTCATCAGCGTCTCGCCGACGCCGTAGCGCACGCAGGCCCAGCCGCTGTACGCGCTGTGGGGATCAATGGTCGGTTCCTCATTTTCCGCATTGAATGTCGTATCACCGAATACAAAACTTTTCTTTCCTGTATCATTTTTCTCTGCTGCATGCGCTTCTGACGCAGTTCCGCATCCGGTCAGCATTCCTGCCGCCATTGCCACTGCCAGCAGCAGTGCCATCATTTGAACAGTTCTTTTTCTCATCTCATGAAACTCCCTTTTCTATTCATTTTTCGGGTCCATTTCATCACGGACCGCGTCCCCCAGAAGGTTAAATACAACAACGGATACAAAGATTGCCACGCCCGGAGATAATACCACCCATGGATAGGTCTGCAGCATGCTACGGCCGCTGCTCATCATGCTGCCCCACTCTGCCACCGGAGGCTGCGCTCCCAGTCCCAGATAGGAAAGACCTGCGATCTCCATCATCATGGTGCCGATATCCAGCATGGCAGTCACCAGAATCTGTCCGGCAATGTTCGGCAGAATATGCCGGAACATCAGCTGCAGCGTTGTATCCCCCGCTACCCTTGCCGCCTCTATATAGGACTGTTTTTTCACCGTCAGCGCCTGGCTTCGTGCAATTCTGGCGTATTTTGGCCAGTTGATCAGTGCCAGCGCAATGACCGCATTCTGGACGCCTCCATTTAAGATGGCTGCCACCGCCATGGCAAATACCAGTCCCGGAAATGCCAGGAAAAGATCGGAAAACCACATGATCACCGCATCCAGGGTTCCACCGTAATACCCACTCAATACCCCCAGCAGGGTTCCAGTCACTGTAATCACCGCTACCAGAAGTAACGCGGAGGAAATGCTGGTCTGTGAAGCGATCAGCACCCGGGAGAACATATCCCTTCCATACATATCCGTGCCCATGGGATGCGCCACATCGGGCGGCTGCAGGGCCTGGGTCAAATCCTGTTCATAAGGATCATAAGGACAGAGCTGCTTTGCAAATACCGTAACCAACAAAAGCAGCACCGCCAGCGCTGCAAAAAACAGGAGTTTTTTCTTCTGTCTCACGCTTCTTCACCTCCCAGCCGGATTCTGGGATCCAGAAATCGATAGGAAATGTCCGTCAGCAGATTTATCACCACATATATGACTGCCATCCACATGACATAGGCCTGAATGATGGGATAGTCACGCATGCTGATGGCATCCACTGCCATCTTTCCCACGCCGTCCCACATGAAGATGGATTCTACCACTGCCGTACCGCCGAGAAGATTTCCTACAGACAGCATCAGCAGGGTCAGAAGCGTGACCAGTGAAGACTTCAGCACATTTCTCCACAGAATCACAGAAAAGCGGATGCCTCTTGCCTTTGCACCAATCACATAATCCTGATTTAATTCTTCCAGAATTGCCGCCCTCACCTGCCTTATATATTTGGCGCTCATGGCAATGGACAATGTCATGGCAGGCATGACAGCGCTGCTGAAACTCACCCCTTTGGCAATGACCGGCAGCCATCCCAGCCGGATGGCAAAGAGATACATCAGAAGCAGCGCCACAAAGAAGTTGGGCAGACTGTTTCCGATAAAACTGACAGTCCGTATAAAATAATCGGAACATCGATTCTGATGGATTGCCGCAAGAATTCCCAGCGAAACGGAAATCAGAACAGTCAGCAGAACAGAAAACAGCGTCAGCAGAAGCGTCGCCGGAAGTTTGGAAAGGAAGGTCTCAAGCACCGGTTTTCCGGATACATAGCTTGTCCCCATATCTCCGTGAAGCATGTTCTTAAGCCAGGTCAGATACTGGGCAAGGAACGGTTTATCAAGTCCCAGCTCCTCTCTGGCCGCGTCCACCGCCTCCTGTGAAATACTGCTGCCTGTATTTTCCATCTTCTGTTCCACCACATCACTCCCGGCCATCCGCATCAT
>CAVFMZ010000140.1:0-5716 GCA_963623675.1 Firmicutes bacterium CAG:176
GTAACATCCAATGATCTTCCGGATATTTTCTATGTAGACGGACCACAGGTTTCCTACTATGCAGCAAACGGAATCAGCATCCCGCTGGATGACTACTTTACAGAAGATGATCTTTCCGATTTCGTTCCTTCTTCAGTAGCTCAGAACACTTATGACGGAAAGTTATATGCAATCGGTGCAACAGAATCTTCCGTAGCTTTCTACTACAATAAAGACTACCTCAAAGAATGCGGTGTTGACACAGATGATCTTGATTCCCGTACAGTAGACAACCCGATCACATGGGATGAGATGGCAGAGATCGCTGAGAAGTGTACAACAGATGATTATGTAGGAACACACATCATCATGGACCACGGCGAAGGTCTTCCATATGCATTGGAGCCAATGTACATCTCCGAAGGAAAAGATTACATCAGCGAAGATGGTACAGAAGCAGACGGATACGTAAACAGCGAAGAAGCAGTAAAAACAACTTCTTACCTTGCAGATCTTATTGCAAAAGGATATGCAAACATTGACCCGATTGAAAACGAGTTCTTAAATGGTGCATGCGCAACAATGCTTGGCGGTTCCTGGGAAATCGCAACTCTGGAAGAGAGTGCAGATTTCGACTGGGGTGTAACATACTATCCGGTATCTGAAACAGGTACAGCTGTTTCTCCTTGCGGTGACTGGGCTGCAGCAATCAGCAGAGACTGTGAGAATGCAGATGCAGCAGGTGAATTCCTTCAGTGGCTGATGAACAGCGAGAACGTAGCAACATATGCAGCAGCAATTGCAAAACCTGCAACACGTAACTCCGCTTATGATGAAGATGCAATGGCTGATTACAAAGACGGAACACGTGCACTCATGGTTGAGCAGCTGAACAATACAGCAGTTCCGCGTCCAAGAACACCTTCCTATGCAACATTCTCCTCTGCATATGCAGAAGCAATGACAAACATCCTCTCTGATGCAGCTACAAACGGAGAAGTGGATGACGACTATATTCAGTCTGAACTTGACACAGTAGCAGAAACATTTACAGAAGATTACGATACATATTACGCTGAATAATCAGGACACAAACCTGGCTGCATTTTACGGGGCTCAGCGGTCGCCATTCTGTTTTAGAACGGCCGCTTTCCGAAGTCAACGGCCGCCCATTTTTTAGTTAGAAGACCACCGCTTATCGTGTGTTGATCTTAACCGTATAGTGCTTTGTAGCTCTCTTCATGATGGAATTAGCAGATACCTCATCGTTGAGGATCATCGCTTTCCAGTTATCTGGATCACGCTGTGAGCATACGATGGTGCTTTTCCTCTGCTCGTTCCGCTTCTCGAGAAGTTCAAAGAGGATTTTAATCTCTCTTTCGTCAGTAATTGTGTGAAGCAGGAAATCATCCAGGATGATCAGATCCCATTTGAGATACTTCTTCATCTTGCGAGCATATTTATCGTAATCCTGCTCTTTAAGAGCTGCCATGCTTTCCAAAAGTTCCTCGCTGTGAAAGTAACCGACGTTGTATCGGTTGCAGGCCTTTATGCCGATAGCTTTTGCAAGATAAGACTTTCCGGCATCTGATTCTCCGAGAATACAGACATTGTAGCCCCTTTCAATAAATTCAAAAGAGGAAAGCACCTCTGTTATACCAGCAGGCAGATACTCCCGCTTGTCAGAGTCCACACAATCTGACAATTCTTCAGGTGAGCCTTTCAGATGTGCCGCTGTTAAGCGATTCTTTAATGTCGTGCTGACCTTTTCCTGAAACTGTGGTCCGATCAGTTCAGCAATAAGCGTAAGTCGATCCATTTCTAAAAATCCGGGTTTGTGATACAAATCATCCAATGTAGCTGCCATAGTTGAAAGCTTAAGTTCGTTCAGTTCATCAACAAGTTCATTTATCAGTGCAGTTCCTGTAAGCATTATTCATCGACCTCCTCTCGCATCTGATCAGCAAGAGCCTTGCTGCGTGATAAAAGAGTGTCGATACTGGAAGCTTCCGGTGGCATTACATACCCTCCTCGTACCGGTTCTTTCTTTGCCGATGTGGAATGACGATAGCCTGCCTCTCCGAGATCATCTGCTACAACAGATATCGTATTCTTGATAAAGGTATATTTCTGCTTATTTAGAGCAATCGCCTGCTTACAGCACTCTTCCAGAGTCTTATTGCTGTACTTCTTTGTAAAGTTCAGGATACCCAGGCACATACGATAGGTCTGTACTTCGTAAGGTCTGGATTTGAGGATCGTCCGGATAACGGTCTCTGTATTCTTACCAATGAGTTGCGATTTCTGGATAAAGTAAGGACCGTTCCACTGGGTGAATCCTTTATAGTTATCTGGCAGATGTTCAGGATTGGTTGACCACTGCCCTTTACGGGTTGCTCTGGGCCATTCACAAAGCAACTCTCCGGCAAGGGAATAAATACGAACTACAGTTGAAGAAGCCTTAATAGATACTTTCTTGTGCAGAAATGCTTTATCTACGCTATAATAAGCATTGTCAAAGCGTACGTGGAAGTCGCTTGATACCTTTGCCGTTTTTCTCTCCATGTACTCATAATGCATGGAGGGGAGCGGCATCAATTCAAGTTTCTCCTCTTCCCAATAATAGTATCTATTGTGTTCTTTCTTCTTGAATGGCTCTTTATTCAGAGCCTCCATTTCCTTCCAAAGGTCCTTATTAAACTGTTCCAGTGAGAAATACTGGCGTTCTTCAAGTTTGTGGAAGAACCCCTTTTCAAGAATGCCTACAGCGTTTTCTACAGAACTCTTGAATTTCGGCTTACGGACTTTCGCAGGAAGAATAACGGTGCCATAGTGATCAGCCCAGTCAGCATAATCCTTGTTCAGTTCCGGTTCGATCCAGTCCTGATTAACGATAACAGCCTGTTTGCAGTTATCACAGACTACTAATGCAGGAACTCCACCAAAGTAATCCAGTGCATGATTGTTGACCTCGATCCACTGCGGTTCCTTCGTTGAGAGCATTCCTTCTGCATAGATATACTGTGAGTAAGGCAGGATAGCTACAAATACGACGATGGTCAAGATTTCCCCGGTAAGAGGATCTGTCATTGAAAAGGTATGACCGGCAAAATCAACTTCCATTTTTTGTGCGATAACTGCATCAAAGTGGGCTGTCTCATAATTCTCTTCGCACCACTTGTTATAGAGTTCACAGTACTGGCTGTACTGATAGAAGCGGGCGCCTTCTTCTTCACACTTTTTCTTATAGCGATTCCAAAGAAACATGAGTGTCATGTTTTTACGCGTCGCCATAAGTTTGGCAGCCTCTTCATAATCAGGTAGCTCAATGTTCTCATTTCGACCTCCTGATCCTGGTACTGAACCATACACCTTGAGGGCAATACCATAGTTGGTAATTCCTGCCGGTAATGGATAGTTCAGATCTTCGCACTTCTTGAATGCTCTCAAGAAGTCATTAACACCAGACTTGCTGAAACCTGTCTGACGTGCTATTTCGCTACCAGACATTGATAGCGCGTAGTGTTTGATAATGATGTCTTTGTAATCTAACTGCATACATTATCCTCCTTAAAATGATCTATTCACCATCACTGGGATGGCTACTATCATTATAAGGTTTGGATTACATAGACTGGTAGCAATTCGGCTGTTCAGAAATGGAATGCGACCGTTTTGCTCCGCAAATTCGGCCGTTTAGCTTCGCAATATGCACTATGACCGGAACAGCTCCACTGTCCCATGCTACGGACAGATAACGCTCTAATCTTCTTATATTAAAATCTCTGTTTAATGCCATGCACAAAAATACGATATCTACATTAGCAGCTACTACCTGCTCCATACAATTTTTTCCAGCAGCTTTCCGAACAAAAACACTTTTTCTCGGCAGTACTTTGTGAATAACCGCCACATTACCTTTAAAAGAATATTCTACAAGAACAAAATCTCCTACGGATGGAAATTCTGAAATTGCCGAAACATTATATCTGAATTTTCCCGAAACTCTTGCCAGGCACTCTTCCTTTTCCATGACCACACGAAATAAATCCCTTTCCTGTGATATCACTCTTCCAAGTTCATATTCTGGATGCACTGAAGCAATTTTATAATATTGCTCACTTACTCCCCATTGTTCTAATCCCATTTCACATTCCTTTCCCCAAAATACAATTACTGTTTCATTTCTTCTACAATTTTGTCCAACATATGTTCAAACTGACATTTTACTTTCGTCTTATCTGATGCTCCATCATACACACTATAATAGAAAAACATATTCGCATAAAATTTAACTGCATTCTCTTCTGGATTTTTTATTTTCATATTTTTGAACAGATCCTTCACATATTCTGCCGGTCCAGATGCCAGATATTGCTGATATAAATTCTGCATCTCTTCACTGCGAAACTGCTCTATTGTCAGCATCTTCCGAAACGATGATGCAAAATCATCCTCTGTCCAATATTCAAACATAGACTTGCTGTATTCCACAAAATCATCCAGTGATACTGTCTCATACTTTTCAGGCATTTTCTCTTTATCCTCTTCCGGCATATCATATTCTACTGCCTGTTCGCCATCCTGCTGCTCCATACGCTGTACAATACAGTCAAAAATATCTCTTTTGCTTTTGTAATGACGGTACAATGCCCCCTTTGTCATATCAAGTTCTCCTGCTATCTGGCTAACGGAGACAGCCTCGTAACCATCTCTGGCGAACAAATGCAGTGCCACAATTAATATTTCCTCTTTCCTATTACCCATGCACATTTCCTCCAAAACAAATAAACGACCGTTTACATCTTAATAATAGTAAACGGTCGTTTATTTGTCAAGACTTTTCTTTTTGCTTATATTATCTCTTTTTATAAATCAACAGCTCTGGATTTTCACCATCCTTCTCATATGTACATACCAGAATAAAATCCATATTTGCCAGAATACCGAAGCACCTGTCTCCGCCAAATTCAGACTCCAGTTGATTCCCCAGATAGGTTTTCTGATCATCAAGGAATTTCACTTTTTGTCCGTTTGGCAGTTGATATTCAAGATTCACATATTTCCCCACAAGTGCATTCAGTTTGTCTACCCTTGGAAGTCCGTCTATATGCAGCTCATTTATTTCGCTTATCAATTGCTTTTTAAACTCTTCAAACTGCCCATTGTCACTAAGTTCATCATATCTTTTCCAGTAATCTAACTTTGGAAGCATTTCCTTCAAATAAGAGTGTGCCTGTTCTTCGGTAAAGTTTTCATTTACCATATTCTTTACACACACATCAATCAATTCATCCATATCATTATATGTGTATGTTCCATCTGCATAGCACCATTTACAATACTCTTCATTTAATGTACCATCTTTATCACGTCCCAATATGGAATCATCATTAATTGGCATTCCACAGCACTGGCAGATCAGTTTTCTCGGTTCTCCCAAAAGAGTATTAATGGAGACATCAAATTCTTTTGATAAGAGCTTTAATGTATCAGTATTTGGAACTGTATCTCCATTTTCCCAGCGTGATACTGCCTGCCTTGTTACCATGATTTTATCTGCCAGTTCGTCTTGTGACATTCTTTTTTCAGTACGAAGTTTCAAAATAATATTTTTTGTTTTCATAGTAGTTACCTCCATAACCATATTATATAGACAAATCCATGTTCTGAAAAGCAACTTGCTGTTGCCATGCTCTATCTAATAGAGATGTAAGTATTTCTATGCTTCTGAATT
>CAVFMZ010000141.1:0-5657 GCA_963623675.1 Firmicutes bacterium CAG:176
CTGCACAATCCTTAATTATATTTACGCTTTCTAGCTGCTTCGGATTTTTTCTTACGCTTTACGCTCGGCTTCTCGTAATGCTCTCTCTTACGAATCTCCTGCTGGATTCCAGCCTTTGCACAGTTTCTTTTGAAACGACGCAATGCGCTATCCAAAGTCTCGTTTTCTTTAACGATTACATTTGACATAGTATCACACCTAACCTCCCTCCAGTTGTGTATTGTGCAGAATACAACTGTCTGGGTATTTTATTGCACTGCTAAAATTATATGCACCTTATCCCGTTTTGTCAACAGTTTTTTTCTGTTTTTTGCATTTTTTATTTAATCTGGCTCTCGACTACTTTTGCAGCTTCCTTGATAGCGTCGTCCACACCTGCCGGATTCTTTCCTCCTGCCTGTGCCATACCCGGACGTCCGCCGCCGCCACCACCTACCAGTACAGCAATTGCTTTGATCAGGTTGCCTGCATGAGCGCCCTTCTTCTGAGCCTCATCCGTAGCGGTTGCCATCAGGTTGACTTTACCGTCATTGACAGATGCCAGTACAACCACGCCTTCGCCAAGCTTCTCTTTCAGCTGATCGCCAAGATCGCGAAGACCGTTCATGTCCACACCTTCCAGTTTTGCAGCCAGAAGTTTGACACCTTTGATCTCCTGTACCTGGTTCATGACATCGCCAAGTGCATCTTTGGCAGCTTTGCTCTTCAGAGCCTCATTCTCTGCCTGCAGGGATTTGATCTCGCTGTACAGATGCTCAATCTTCTCACATACGGACTGCGGAGCGGTCTTCAGAAGTTTTGCTGCTTTTGCGAGCTCTGCTTCCTGCTCCTTGTAATATTTGAATACAGCGTCTCCGGTCAGTGCCTCAATACGGCGTACACCTGCTGCGATACCGGACTCGGATACCAGCTTGAATGCGGTAATCACACCGGTATTGGATACATGGGTACCACCACAGAGCTCTTTGGAGAAGTCTCCCATAGATACGACACGTACCTTCTCGGAATATTTCTCATCGAACAGTGCCATAGCGCCGCTCTTCTTTGCTTCCTCGATGTCCATGATCTGCGTGGTCACCGGAAGAGCCTCCTGGATCTTCTCATTGACCAGTTTCTCTACCTCTGCAATCTCCTCAGCAGTCATCGGCTGGAAATGTGCAAAGTCAAAACGAAGTCTGTCCGGAGTTACCAGAGAACCTTTCTGCTCTACATGGCTTCCCAGAACGGTCTTCAGTGCTTTCTGAAGCAGATGGGTTGCACTGTGGTTCTTACAGGTGCCTGCACGGCCTGCTGCGTCTACCTTCAGAGTAACCACATCACCGGTCTTGATCATGCCCTTGGTCATACGTCCCACATGGCCGATCTTGCCGCCCAGCAGTTTGATGGTATCCTCTACCTGGAACTGCGCGTCGCCAAGAGTAATGATACCTTTATCGCCTTCCTGTCCACCCATGGTAGCATAGAACGGAGTCTTCTCAACGAAGATGGTTCCTACCTGACCGTCGGTCAGTGCTTCCACAATCTCGGTGTCAGTGGTCAGAACGGTTACTTTGGACTCGTCAGTCAGACGGTCATATCCGGTAAACTCACTGGTCACAGATGCATCGATCTCATCATATACGGTTGCGTCTGCTCCCATGTAGTTGGTTACTTCACGTGCGGAACGGGCTTTGGTACGCTGCTCTTCCATGCATGCCTTGAATCCGTCCTCGTCAATGGCGAATCCCTTTTCCTCCAGGATCTCTTTGGTCAGATCCAGTGGGAATCCGTAGGTATCGTATAACTTGAATGCATTTTCTCCGGACAGAGTCTTCTCTCCGGCTGCTTTCATCTCATCTTCCAGCTGTCCTAAGATGGAAAGTCCCTGGTCGATGGTCTTGTTGAATTTATCCTCTTCCTGAGTCAGAACTTTGAAGATGAACTCTTTCTTCTCTTCCAGTTCCGGATATCCGTCCTTGGATCCTTCGATTACGGTCTCAGACAGTTTTGCAAGGAATTTTCCTTCGATTCCAAGAAGACGTCCATGACGTGCTGCACGGCGGATCAGACGGCGAAGTACATAGCCGCGTCCCTCGTTGCTCGGCATGATACCATCAGAAATCATGAAGGTAGCGGAACGGATATGGTCGGTAATCAGACGGATGGATACGTCCTTTGCATCATCAGTATGATACTGGCAGTGAGCGAACTCACATACCTTATCTCTCAGTGCACGAACGGTATCTACGTCAAAAATGGAATCCACGTCCTGAACAACACTTGCCAGACGCTCCAGACCCATACCGGTATCGATGTTCTTCTGTGCCAGCTCGGTGTAGTTGTTGTGTCCGTCATTGTCAAACTGGGTAAATACATTGTTCCAGATCTCCATGTAGCGGTCACAGTCACATCCTACCGTACAGCCCGGTTTGCCACAGCCGTATTTCTCTCCACGGTCGTAGTAAATCTCAGAACAGGGACCGCACGGACCTGCGCCATGCTCCCAGAAGTTATCCTCTTTGCCGAATTTGAAAATCCGGTCTGCCGGAATACCAATCTCTTTATTCCAGATATCAAATGCTTCATCATCATCCAGATATACAGACGGATACAGTCTCTGCGGATCCAGTCCGACTACCTCGGTCAGGAACTCCCAGGACCAGTGGATGGCTTCATCTTTGAAGTAATCTCCAAAAGAGAAGTTACCCAGCATCTCGAAAAACGTACCATGACGTGCAGTCTTTCCTACGTTCTCAATATCACCTGTACGGATACATTTCTGGCAGGTAGTTACCCGTCGTCTCGGCGGAATCTCTGCACCTGTAAAGTAAGGTTTCAGAGGTGCCATACCAGAGTTAATCAGAAGAAGGCTCTTGTCGTTATGCGGAACGAGGGAAAAGCTCTTCATTTTCAGATGGCCTTTACTCTCGAAGAAATCAAGGAACATTCTCCGGAGCTCATTTACGCCGTATTCTTTCACTTTCTTTTCCTCCTGTCAAAAGACCCGGATTCTCATCCAGGTCTTTCAGAAAATTCTTTCTCAGTTTTCCTTATACACGGGACAGATATTCACCGGTTCTGGTGTCAATCTTAATCTTGTTGCCCTGCTCTACGAACAGCGGTACGTTTACAACTGCTCCGGTCTCTACGGTTGCAGGTTTGGTAGCGCCTGTAGCGGTATCACCTTTGAATCCCGGCTCGGTATCGGTAATCTCAAGCTCTACAAACAGCGGAGCCTCTACTGCGAATACGTTTCCGTTATGAGAACAGATCTTAACCATCTCGTTCTCTTTTACGAACTTCAGAGAATCTCCAACATCATCACTGTTCTTTATTCCAGATATCAAATGCTTCATCATCATCCAGATATACAGACGGATACAGTCTCTGCGGATCCAGTCCGACTACCTCGGTCAGGAACTCCCAGGACCAGTGGATGGCTTCATCTTTGAAGTAATCTCCAAAAGAGAAGTTACCCAGCATCTCGAAAAACGTACCATGACGTGCAGTCTTTCCTACGTTCTCAATATCACCTGTACGGATACATTTCTGGCAGGTAGTTACCCGTCGTCTCGGCGGAATCTCTGCACCTGTAAAGTAAGGTTTCAGAGGTGCCATACCAGAGTTAATCAGAAGAAGGCTCTTGTCGTTATGCGGAACGAGGGAAAAGCTCTTCATTTTCAGATGGCCTTTACTCTCGAAGAAATCAAGGAACATTCTCCGGAGCTCATTTACGCCGTATTCTTTCACTTTCTTTTCCTCCTGTCAAAAGACCCGGATTCTCATCCAGGTCTTTCAGAAAATTCTTTCTCAGTTTTCCTTATACACGGGACAGATATTCACCGGTTCTGGTGTCAATCTTAATCTTGTTGCCCTGCTCTACGAACAGCGGTACGTTTACAACTGCTCCGGTCTCTACGGTTGCAGGTTTGGTAGCGCCTGTAGCGGTATCACCTTTGAATCCCGGCTCGGTATCGGTAATCTCAAGCTCTACAAACAGCGGAGCCTCTACTGCGAATACGTTTCCGTTATGAGAACAGATCTTAACCATCTCGTTCTCTTTTACGAACTTCAGAGAATCTCCAACATCATCACTGTTCAGTGCGATCTGGTCGAAAGTCTCTACATTCATGAAGTGATACAGATCTCCATCGCTGTACAGATACTGCATGTCCACACGGTCAATACGTGCTGCCGGGAATTTCTCAGTCGGACGGAAAGTCTTCTCAACCACACCGCCGTTGATGATATTCTTAAGCTTGGTTCTTACGAATGCTGCGCCTTTACCCGGTTTTACATGCTGGAATTCCAAAATCTGATAAACGTTGCCCTCGATCTCAAGGGTAACACCATTTCTAAAATCTCCTGCTGAAATCATTATGTTCGTCCTCCTTATGTTACAAAGGGAATAGCACAATCCCCTCACTTTAACCCATTTTATAATACTTCTACGATCATTTCAACTGTTTTATAAGAAATTTTTTCATGTTCTATTCCAAAATCTTCTTTAATTCGTCCATAAATGTGTTCACATCCTTAAATTCTCTGTAAACGGATGCAAAACGCACATAAGCAACGGAATCCAGATCCTTTAACTTCTCCATGACCAGTTCTCCGATCTTCTCACTAGAAATCTCCCGCTCTTCTTTATTAAAAATGCAAGATTCCACATCATCCACCATAGCTTCGATCTGCGCTGTGGAAATCGGACGCTTGTGACAGGCACGGAATACGCCGCCTTCTATCTTGGAACGGTCATAGGTCTCCCGGTTATTGTCCTTCTTAATCACAATCATGGGGATCGTCTCCACTTTTTCATAGGTGGTAAACCGCTTATGGCATTCATCACATTCTCTTCTGCGGCGAATGGAATCTCCGTCATCCGCAGGTCTGGAGTCAATGACTCTGGTGTTATCTTTTCCGCAAAACGGACATTTCATGTGGAAATCCCTCCTTTTTTCTTTCATCCAGTATATACCAGGAGACAACGGAATGTCAACGAATGGAACTGCATAAACTGACACTAAAAAGCAAGGCTTTGATCCCGCATGCATTTTTGTGAATTAAAGGAAAAAGATGTGATTAACCGCTGCGACTGCAAACGGCTGGGAAGGGTCAGCGATCTGGTTCTGGATCCCAAAAGCGGCTGTATCTGCGCCATCGTGGTACCAGGCCCTTTTCGTCTCTGTGGACTTCTGGGACCGGATCAGGAATATGTCATTCCCTGGAAGAAAATCTGCCAGGTCGGCCCGGACATCATTCTGGTGGAAGTCTGTGCGGAAGAGGTGCTCACTCCGAGAAAATTCTGGCGCTGACTGAATTCTTTTGCATAACCATAAAGTTTTGGGAAATCCTTTTTAACATACCCGAAACTTACAGGAGGCAATCCCATGGTTATGAATAAAGTGGAAATCTGCGGAGTCAACACATCACGGCTTCCGCTTCTTACCAATGAAGAAAAGACGCTTTTATTTGAACGGATTAAAAAAGGGGATAAAGAAGCCCGGGAACTGTACATCAAAGGAAATCTCCGCCTGGTCTTAAGCGTCATCAAACGCTTTTCCTCCAGTAATGAAAATGCGGACGATCTTTTTCAGATCGGATGCATCGGGCTTATGAAAGCCATTGACAATTTTGACTGCACGCTGGACGTGCGTTTTTCCACCTATGCGGTACCC
>CAVFMZ010000142.1:0-5640 GCA_963623675.1 Firmicutes bacterium CAG:176
AGAGAAGAGCTATCTGATTTCATAAGGAAGTCAGGTAGCTCTTTTTCTTATTTCTTGTCTTCTTTTTTCAGCTGTTCCACCAGCAAGTCGCTGAGCCCTTGGGAGGGAGTAACTTTCTTCCATTGCTCACTGGTGTCATGGTCGGGATAGTGGTAGCGCCAGGCATCATAATCATCCTTTGTGATTTCGCCGGATTTGAGCTTTTCAGCGACATCTGCCCAGGAGCACAGCATCTGCAGAAGCTGCAGGGCATCCTGGCCGGATCTGGCATTTACGCGCAGCAATGGCTGGCCATCTATGTCTTTTTCAATGGTAAGGCCATAGCGGTCTTCCAAGGTAAAAAGCGTATGCATGAGACCGGTATAGGAGTCAATGTCGGGAACGCTGAGCGCCTGAGGAGAAACGTCCAGGATCTGTGCCAGCGCAGCTGTAATGTCTGCCTTGGGTGACCTCGCACCGTTCTCATATTGAGCCAGGCGCACATCTGCCGACTTTTCAGGGAATCCCAGGGCAGTTCCGAGAAACTTTTGTGTCATTCCGCGCATGAGGCGGAAAAAGTGAATTCGTTCACCGATTGCCATAATGTCATCTCCATTTCAATAATACTGATAATGACTATAGCATATATGTTTAGAAAAGTCAAAAGAATATAAACAAAAAAGTTTAATATTTTTCGGCTGGGCCATTGACTTAAACATAAATGTATAATATAATGTGAAAACATTAAACAAATACGTTTAACAAGAATAAAGGAGGAAACTGGAACATGGAAAACACTTTTATGAGAGTTGATGATGTGGCGAGGGAGTTGGGGGTCTCCAAGTCCTATGCCTATAAGGTGGTACAGAACCTCAACAAGGAGCTCCGTGAGAAGGGATATATTACCATCTCCGGACGTGTGAACCGAAAGTATTTTGAAGAGAAGCTTTGCTACGGCGGAGCAGATAAGGAGGCGTAATGGCAGTTTATAAAGAAGAAAAGACCGGTACTTGGCGTGTGATTTATCGTTACACAGATTGGACCGGAGAAAGAAAACAGACGCAGAAGCGTGGATTCAAGACCAAGCGTGAAGCACAGGCTTGGGAGCGTGAGCAGCTTAACAAGGCGACAGCGGATCTGGATATGACATTTAAAAGCTTTGTGGAGCTGTATACAAAGGATATGGAAACCAGACTCAAGGAAAATACCTGGGCAACAAAGGAACACATTATCCGAACCAAGCTGGTTCCCTATTTTGGAAAGCTGAAGATGTGTAATATCACGGCACAGCAGATTGTAAGCTGGCAGAATGAAATGATGAACTATAAGGACAGCAAAGGCGAGGGGTATTCACCGGTATATCTCAAGACGCTGCATTGCCAGCTCAGCGCCATTTTCAACCATGCTATTCGATTTTATAACCTGCGTGAGAATCCGTGCAAAAAGGCAGGCGGCATGGGTAAGAACAAAAACCGGGAGATGCTGTTCTGGACGAAGGAGGAATATCTCAAGTTTGCCGATGCAATGATGGACAAGCCACTGTCCTATTACGCTTTTGAGATGCTGTATTGGACAGGAATTCGGGAAGGAGAGCTGTTGGCACTGACCCCGGCGGACTTTGACTTTGAGAAGGGGACTGTTTCGATTTCAAAATCCTATCAACGGCTGAAGGGACAGGATCTCATCACACCACCCAAGACAGAAAAGAGCAATCGGGTTATTAAGATGCCGAAGTTCCTGACGGAAGAGATGCGGATGAGCGGAACCGGGCCATGTCGGATGCGTTGGGAGAGGATGTCTACCACTATCATCTCCATGTGGTCTATATCCCGGTGGTGGAGAAGCTTGACCGAAAAATGGAATAGCTGGAGAACCAGCAGTCTGAGCTGCAGGACATCAGCAAGATCGAAACTGAAGTGAAATCCATCCCCTTCACATCCAAGGTATCTGTAGAGCGCAGCGTATTTGAGAAGCTGGCAGCAATGGCCAAGCGGCTTGTGATCCATGAGAAGAAGGAATCAAAGCTTCAGAGGGCATTGGACGCTGCAAATGCGCAGATACGAAAGCTGACAGATGAAGTCTCTGCACTGAAGAAGGAGTTGCTTTCCTACAAGTCGGTACAGGGGCAGCTGCACAGGATTGATCTGGAACGGGAAAATGCCGAACTTCGCAAAACAGTGGAACATTACGAGGAGATCATCTCGCGAAACGTTAGGGGGGCACTGCTTGACAGAACGCCAGATAGAAAGCATTTGCAAGAGGGCGAGCGACGATAAAGAAAGCACCGGCGCTGGATGCAGTTCCTGCACCGGTGACAGCAGCTTAATTTACTCTTTCTCCTCCTCCTGCTTCATGATCGCCGCATAGCGCAACAACTGTTTCAAAGAGGTAACATGCAGCTTGGAATAGATATTTCGGTTATGGAAGCGGATGGTGGATTCCTTCACGCCGGACAATTCCATGATCTCCTTTACACTTTTTCCCTGAAGATAGTAGTCAAAGATCTTCCGCTCAGTGCCGGTCAATGAATCGATGCCTGTGAGGAAGTTCTGGTAGTCCAGAGGATCTACTTCTGTCTTCCTTGAATAGGCCAGACGCTCGATCTGCTGGAGGTTCTCCTGCTGTTGGCTGTACATCTGTTTTAAAGAGGCCTGAGCAGTGGCATTTTCCGCTTTGACCTTTTCCATAGCAGCTTCACTGATGCGGTCCTGCTCTGCCAGGAAGGCAAATAAATCATCAATTTCTGCAATGGACGTATCACCACTGTCATATTCCTTCTGGCGGATGCGTTCGAGTCCCTGCCGTACCGGGATCAGGTAGCGGTGGGAGAAATAGAGACAGCAGCTGACAGCGGCAAAAAGGGAAAGCAAAAGGAGCAGAAGGATCCGCAGTCCGTCTGTCACAGCCTGGGCGCGATAGTCTTCAATGGGTGTCAGGACACTTAAGGAAAACGGAACGTCACCGGGACACAGGGTGACAGGTGTTATAACGCCGATATAAGAGGAATCTCCGTTTTGAAAACAGCTCAAGCCGCTGCCACAGTTTTTGACCCGGTAAGTACCAGTAGGAGCCAGATAATAACCGCCTGCAATGCCGGTGCTGAAACAGTCGTCGGCATCCTCCAGACCATGGCTTCCTCTGCTTAGACAGAAAAGAGCCCTGGAAAGGGAAGATGGCTGCTGAAATACGTGTTTAAAATAACTTTCGCTGATCTCAAGACCGCAGATACCGAAAAACTGCCCCTTTTCATCGGACAGCGGCAGTGCCAGGAGCATAACCCGCTCGGAGGTTCCGGGAAGAACGGTCATGTCGGTCAGATAGTAGCCGGAAAGCGGAGGCAGAGAGGCCTTGCTTTTTATGATCTCGTAGTCGGGAAGCTGATCTGTATGAAATTCCAGCCGCCATTTTCGGTGCGGCATACAGTTTTTGCTCTTACCGAGCGCTGCAAGCCCGCGGTAAAGAAGGATACTGCTGTCAGAAGAGTCCAGAGAGCTTCGCTGCAGATACAGACCGGAACGGGAGACAGTGGCATCTGTGCCGGAGGGATTGACCTGTGCATCCAGAAGAATGAAAGCTCCGGTACAGTCGGATTCCAACAGTTTGTGCTTTAATGGGTCAAGAAGAGCTTCCTGTAAAGCGGCAAGATGGGTCTCGGAACCATTTAGCTGATCAAATTCCAGAGAGTTGTCCTCAAGATAGGAAGCAATGATGCGGTCAGAATCCTCAGCCAGCTGGATTCCCATAACAGCAAGTCCATTAAAATGATCGCTGATCTGCCGCTCCAATACCTGGGACTGGAAGTTCAAGGTTTCATAGAATTTCTGTTTCGTGCCGGTAAAGCCCATGATCAGAAAGACACCGGCAAAAAACAGGGCCAGAAGCAGGATCGTGAGGATGAACATATAACCGAAAAGCTTGTGGCGCAAGGTATGCCTTTTTAAGCCAAAGGATGAAAGATTTACCATAGGATCACCGCCTGCCGACCGATTGAAGCAGCTGCCAGGTCTCTTCCGTCAGATCATCGATACGTTCCCCCTGCTGGAAGCGTCCGGGCAGAGCGGTCTGCATCTCGCGTAAATCGTCATACAGGGCATTCACCCTTGCATAGTAGCCCGGAAAGGACGGTTCTTGGAGCATTTTCCCTGTGTTATGTACCGTCTCCAGTGCAGTGTACAGATTTTTATAGGCGTCAGAAGGAAAATTGTAATGAGAAATTTCCTCAAAGGAGCCTTTATTCACAGGAAAATAGCCGGTCTGGACACAGAAATCCAGATTCCGCTCGCTTTCCGTCAGCCAGCGGGCAAAAACAGAGGCGGCCTCCGCTTTCTGACTTGTGGTCTTATAAGCGCAAAGGCCTACACCTGCCTGGGTGGCAAGAAGCTCACTGCCTTCTGCTTTGGGGATCGGGAGCACCTGCAGCCCCATCGGCTCCGACGTATTGTCCGGGTATGTGACCATATCATTGTAATAAAGGATGGAAGCGGAGGAGCCGATTCCGGCAATGACCTCTCCGGTCATGATCTGTGTATTGGAGTAAAGGTCGGAAACCACAATGTGTCCCTTGGCAAGGGAAGTGGCAAACGCCATCCAGGAGTCCCTAAATACAGGATTGGAAAAGTCATACCATCCGTCATCCGTATAAATATTTTCAGCCCCTTTTTCAAACGCATTTAATTCCACACTGCGGATGGGGTAATCCAGAGCGCAGAAAGGCTTTCCGCCGGACCAGCTGTAATATTTTTCCGCAGCCTGAAAGAAGCCGTCCCAGGTGGAAAGGCTGTCATAAGTTACACCGGTATCCGCAGAGAAGCGGTCAAACACAGAACCGCATAGAAAAAGCATCTGGGTAGACTTTGAAACCGGGAATATATTCAGGGCATCCCCGTTCATTCCATCTTCCAGAAATTCAGGAATATACTGATCCAGCTCTTCACTTGAAAACAGGTCCTTCCAGTTGATCAGATTCTCCGGACCGAGAGCAAGCGTATCGCTTCTGTGGCAGAAAAACAGATCCGGCATGGCGGGAACACCAGGCTTATCGTTCTGGGCATCCGACAGCTTGCCGCCGATCTGCGCGGCATTGGACATGAGGGTCACGTCGATGATAATGCCTTTTTCCTGTCCGACCGTCTGGTTAAATTCACTGACCAGCCGGTTCATGGGAGAGTCCGCCTGCTCGCCGTACACATGCCATAAGGTGAGAGTCACCGGCTTTTTTGAGTCTAGCTCCGTCTTTTTTGAGCAGCCGGTAAGGCAGAAGACCAAAACTAGCAAAATAGATAAAAAATACAGGGATTTTTTCATAAATACCTCCCGGATATCAAATTTTTTTCACCCTATCCTATCAATTCGGGGGTTTCTGACGGGGACAAAATAGGGATAATCACTATAATGGATGGTGAGGACCCAAGGTGCTCGCCCAATATCACAATAAAAAAACGTACTTGTATTCTACCATAGAAATATGGGGGGGGCAAGGCGTAAAGAGCAATTGGGAAAAAATTGAGAGAGGAGATGTTTCTATGAGCGGAGAATATCAGACCGGAGCCATCAACCCCTACGCACTGGCAGAGCTGGTGGCCGGGAAAGCAATCAAGTGGGAGAAATACCCGGATCAGACGCAGGTGCTTTGTGAGATCCTGAATATCTCACGGGCGGACC
>CAVFMZ010000143.1:0-5415 GCA_963623675.1 Firmicutes bacterium CAG:176
GTGGTAGGTTATCATGAGTAAAGGTCAGTTAAAAGGAACATTATTTTGTATATGTGTATTTATAATTGTGCTTGTAAGCGTATTTTCATTCGTGGAGTTATCATCCAATATTGACTTGTCACAAGAAGGCATTTTAATAGATTTAGAAAATGATACAGAGAAAAATGTATCAATAATTATAAACGGGGGTTATCAATACCGTATTTTCCCGTGGATATATAAAGACCAATTTCATGGAAATATTAGTATTGTGACAGAGAATCAAAAAAATGTATATTCCCTCAATTACTCTGATAATTATGGTGTTGTTGAGGATAGACTTGAAACTCCGTGGCGGACAATAGCAGATTACTATTCAATAAAGGATATAAAAAGTGGTGTAATATCGCTCCATGGGGAAAATAAGTTTATTGTATTTCCGGCCAGTACAAGGGAAGAGGCCATTGCACTTGCAAGACAAAGTAATTTGTTTTAGGCGATATGTTCCATAATAAATATGAAAAAAAGAAACGTCTTTTGGCTTGATGCTGAAAGACGTTTTTATGTGAATATGAATCAAGACATAGGTAAGCGATGAATAATCGTAAGTACTCTATTATGAGTACCTTACCATGATACCACATTCATGAGATAATTGCTCCAAATATTCGCATATCTTTGCGTCTTATATCAGGAGGTTCTCATGAACACTACAAAACAACTGCAGCAGATCAAACTCGACCAGTGGGCTGGGCTCTGTAAGGAACAGGCTCAGAGCGGTCTCACCGTAAAGCAGTGGTGCGATCAGAACGGCTACACCATCCATACCTACAATTACTGGAAGCACCGCCTTAAAGAGAATTACGTCGAGTCAGCACTTCACGACATCGTTCCCATCACTCCACCTGATCCCGCGGTATTGCCCGATTCGCGCGATTCGCACGATTCGGGTATTACAAACTCTATCTCCATCCTTTTAGGTAACACTACCATCTCCCTTGATGCTTCCACCTCTGACGAGATGCTCTGCCGTATCATCACGGCCCTGCGCCATGCTTAGGGATGCGGATCCCTCCTCCTTCTCTGCTGTCTATGTGGTCTGCGGCTACACAGATATGCGCTATGGCATGGATACCCTCGCTGCCATTATCGAGCAGCGGTACCATCTGCCTCTCTTTGTTCCTGACACCCTGTTCCTTTTCTGTGGCAGGCGTGCCAGCAAGATCAAAGGGCTCCTCTGGGAGGGGGATGGATTTCTTCTCCTCACAAAGCGCGTGGAAGACGGGCATTTCTCCTGGCCACGCAATTCTGCGGAAGCCAGAAAGCTCACTCCGGAGCAGTTCGGTTGGCTCATGAAAGGGTTTTCCATTGATCCCGTTATCAGGGAGCACGCTCCTTCCCGTTCTTCATGATCTTTGTGCAAAACGCTGATTTTTCTGAATATTTTTAAAGCCTTCTTTCTGTGCCCGTGGGACTCTGTATGACCGCTCTGATTCATCGTATCCGGTCGTTACAGACTCCCACGGGCACAGTCCTTTTTTTCTTTTCATCCTTCTGTTTCCTGCTCCTGCTCTCTCTGCTGATCCGTTATATCCATAGGCATAATGCCGAATGCCCTGATGCCTGAAAGTGGCATATTTGCTGGATTTCTGTTATAATCATTTCATACAGAAACGAGGTGTATCATGACAGATTTTTCCAGTCTTTCCGATGAACAGCTTAATCAAATGGACAAGCACGTCCTTATTACCATCATCAAGGGGCTGCAGTTGCAGTTGAACACCATCACTTCCCAGCTGGAGTTCCTCTCAGAGCAGATCGTCCTCATGAACCAGCGTTCCTTCGGCCGTAAGACTGAACAGGCGGATCAGATGCACCAGCTCTCACTCTTTGAAGTCTTCAACGAAGCTGAATTCTTCTCCGACAATTCTGAAGATCCGGAAGTCTCTGAGATCGTGGTCCCTTCCTATACCCGGAAGCCAAAGACTCTCCGCGAAGAGAATCTGAAAGGCCTTCCTGTCCGTGTTTATGAACACCGGCTGGACAGGGAGGAACTGGAGAAACTGTTCCCTAACGGCTATAAGGAGCTGACTCCGGTCGTATATAAGCGCCTGTCCATCATCCCACAGACTTTTCTCGTGGATGAGCACCGTGTCCACCAGTACACCTCCAGGGACAATGACGGCCGCATCGTTAAGGCCAGACGTTCCCCGGATCTCTTCCGCAACAGCATCGCCACGCCTTCACTGGTGGCTGCCATCATCAATGGGAAATACAACAATCATCTTCCCCTGGAACGGCAGTCCCGCTGTTATAAGGACAGTGGGGTAACTCTTGAGACCAACACCATGGCCAACTGGATGATGCGCGCCTCTGAGGTTCATCTGAACATCCTCTATGAGGAACTCCACAGGCTTCTGGCTGGCTCTGACCTGATTCATGCGGACGAGACCCCCTTCGAGGTAATCCGCGACGGCAGGAGCGCCGGCAACAAAAGTTATATGTGGGTCTACTGCACCGGAGAATCAGAAAAACATCCCATCGTCCTCTATGATTACCGGAGTACCAGAAAAACGGATCATCCCCGTGAATTTCTCAGGGACTATTCCGGGATACTGGTCACCGACGGTTATCAGGTCTACCATTCCCTGGAAAAGCGGAAAAATGATCTCCGAGTAGCCGGATGCTGGGTTCACGCCAAGCGGAAATATGCGGAGCTTGTAAAGTCCACAGGCATTCCGGAACTCGAAGGCACCATTGCCGCTCAGGGTGTGAAGCTGATCTCAGAGTTATTCCATCTGGATGGGCTTTACGATAAATCCGTGGATAAAAACCGGAAAGACTATCGTCAGCGGGAACTCTCCCCGAAAGTTGACGCTTATTTCGCGTGGGTAAAAAAATCCATGCAGACCGTCCCCTCCGGTGGCAATACCTACAAAGCCCTGCAGTACAGTCTGAATCAGGAAGCATACCTCCGTGTCTTTCTGGATAACAGTGATGTTCCCATGGACAACAACACGGCAGAACGTGCCATCCGCCCCTTCACTGTCGGCCGTAAGAACTGGGTCAATATGGATTCCATCCGTGGTGCCGAAGCCAGTGCCATCATGTACAGCCTGGTGGAGACCGCCAAAGCCAATGGTCTCCGGGTTTATGACTATCTGGAGTACGTGCTCACAGAACTGGCTGCCCATCAGGATGACACCGACCGTTCATTCCTTGCAGATCTTCTCCCCTGGTCCAAGGTGGTCCAGAAGAAGTGCCGCACTGTAATGAGAACTCTGCATACAAGTTCCACTAAAACACCTACAAAGAGGTATTATCCTCGAAAAAGTCCGAAATTATGCGATTTTTGGACTTGAAAAGTTGAGCGAAAAGTGGTATATTTAGTGTAACGGTTACACTAAATAAGGAGAGCAAAATGTACCTCAATACCACGGTAAAAATTCCGGAGCAAAAGGGCAAAATCATCACTAAGAAAAAAGGCTGCACAACTTACATCCTTTACCAATATGGCAGCAATTACAAACAGGATAAGAAATATGCTGTTCCGCTTCGCACAATCATAGGGAAGGTTTCACCGGATGATCCTACCATGATGTATCCTAACGAACAATTTCAGATCTATTTTCCAAATGCTGAAATACCGGATGAATTACCATATGCATATCGGAGCTGTTGTCTGAAAATTGGTTCCTGCGTGATCATACGAAAAGTGATGGATGAATACGACCTTCGCACAATGCTCACAAAGCGTTTTGGCAATGATGCAGGGCTTATGCTTGACCTGGTAGCTTATTTGATTGTTGAAGAAGAAAATGCAGGACAGTACTATCCTGATTTTGCATTTTCACATCCGCTTTTTACTGATAAAATGACTATTTACAGTGATTCCAAGGTAAGCAGACTTCTTAACTCGATCACCAAGGACCAGTGTATTGGATTTCTGGATGACTGGAACAAAAAACGTGATCACAAAGACAGGATTTATATCTCCTATGATTCTACCAACAAGAACTGTGATGCAGGAGATGTTGATATCGTGGAGTTTGGAAAAGCCAAAGATGACAAAGGCCTTCCGGTGTTTAATCTTGCCATTGCAATGGACAAGACGAACCGTGTGCCACTCTTTTACGAAGAGTATCCAGGTTCTATTACTGACGTTTCCCAGTTTACATTTATGGTCGATAAAGTTTTGGAATACGACTATAAGAAAATCGGATTCATCCTGGATCGCGGTTACTTCAGCAAAGAGAATATACAGTACATTGACGCAAACCAGTACTCATTCATTATCATGTGTAAGGGCTGTAAGGCACTTGTATCCCCCATGATACTTGAGGAGCAAGGCACATTCGAGACTAAGAGGGATGCAGCAATCCGTTCATACAAAGTTTATGGGACCACGGTAAATGCAAAACTCTATGATGACGATACTACAAACAGATGGTTCCATATTTACTACAATCCATCCAAGCAGTCAGCCGAACGCGAGCAGCTAGAACAGAAAATAGAAAAATATCGTCAGTTTCTGGATGCTCATATCGGAAAAGACGAAAAGTTCGGAAAGACCTATCAGGAGTATTTTCATCTTCACTATGATAAGGATGGTATATTTCAAGGAGCTGACGAGCGTGTAGAGGTCATTGAACGGGAGCTTCAGCTTTGCGGTTATTTCTGCATTATCACATCCGAAAAAATGACGGCTTCACAGGCACTGATTCAGTATAAAGGACGCGATGTTTCAGAGAAGCTCTTCCGATCAGATAAGACATTTATCGGTTCAAAGAGTGAACGTGTGCAGTCATCGCAAAGTATGTCTTCTAAGATATTTATTGAATTCATTGCACTGATCGTTCGTAACAGGATCTACAACCTGCTGAAAGAGCAGATGCTCCGAATGGAATCAAGACAGAAATTCATGACTGTACCGGCGGCAATCCGAGAACTGGAAAAAATTGAAATGGTTCGTCGGAATGGTAAGGACTATAAGCTTGATCATGCGGTTACCAAGACCCAGAAAGTCATACTAAGCTCTTTTGGATTAGATGAAACCAATATCAATAAATGTGCAGAAAAAATCTCACGACTGCTGGCAGATGGTCAGTCACTCATGGATAGGGAGGAATACAGTAATGGCACGGAAGAAGTCGATGGCATCAATTGATGCTGAAATCACAAAAGTAAAAACGGAAATGTCAAATCTCCAGGATAAATATGATGCGCTGGCAGAACGGCTCAAGGGACTTCGAGAACAAAAGCGTCAGCAAGAGGCCGAAACCATAATGGACGCATACGTCAAAAGTGGGAAAAGTCTTGATGAGGTAATGACGTTTTTGAAGCCCTGAAAGGGTTTTAGTGTAACTTTTTTGCAAAGTTCAGATATATCCGCGCTTATCATCCGGCAAGGGAGAGAGGCAGAAGAGTTATTTCCTG
>CAVFMZ010000144.1:0-5299 GCA_963623675.1 Firmicutes bacterium CAG:176
GACATATACACATAATGATGGAAGTGTTACAAAGTATCCAATAACGAACGGAGATTGTTTAGCAGCATATAGAAGGAGTCTGGCTTTACATTCCGAGTACATTAATCAGGAAGATTATATTTTATCCATTCTTCAGCAGGAAGGTATTGTTGGCGATCAGTTATAATTGATCAGCATATATAATTGAAGTCGAAGGTGAGAGATTGTGAATTATCTCCATAAAACATCCCGACACAAAGTGGCAAGAGGGAGGCATCTGGAATCAGATTAAGATTCCGGATGTCTCCCTGATTTTTAATCCTGTTTTTTCAGAACAGAATGAAACCGGATATTCACCGGGAAAGAAGGATTGACATGGAGTCTGATTCGTTATATGATGTCAGTTAAGGTACAGACTGTTTCAATAGGAGATACGGATATGGATTATATAACATTTGGAAGTGGCGATAAGAAATTTGTGATTATTCCAGGTTTATCTATACACAGCGTTATGGGACTGGCTGATTTGATCGCAGAAGCATATGAAGCTTTTACAGAGGATTATACGGTATATCTGTTTGACAGACCGGAAGAACTGAAAGAAGATACTACGATCAGAGATCTGGCATCAGAGACAGCAGAGGCAATGAAAGCTCTGGATATAGAAGATGTGTGTCTGTTTGGGGCTTCTCAGGGCGGTATGATTGCACAGTATCTTGCAATTGATCATCCTGAACTGGTGAATCGGATGGTTCTTGGTTCAACGCTTTCAAGACCTAATGACACTTTTAAAAAGGTGGCAGGTGAGTGGATCCAGATGGCAGAAAAGAAAGATGAAGAAGGGCTGATTGGCGGTTTTGTTGATGATGTTTACTCTGAAGCAACGCTGGAAGCGTATCGTGACACTCTGATTTCTTCCAATCTGGGAATTACCGATGAGGAATATCAGCGTTTTATTATTCTGGCAAAATCCTGTCTGGGTTTTGACTGCTATGAGGAACTTGCATCGATTACATGCCCGGTTCTGGTGCTTGGCTCGAAGGGGGATCAGGTGGTAACGGCAGAGGGCTCGGAAGAACTTGCAGATGCACTTGGCTGTGAACTTTATCTCTATGATGACAGCTATGGACATGGTGTTTACGATGAGGCTTCGGATTATAAGCAGCGCTGTCTGGATTTCTTTGCAGAAGCGGAGTAACCGCAAAGGTGTGGCACAGGCAGAACAGCAATAATAATAGCAATAGAGCAGATTTTTCGATAAATAGAGAGGAAAGAGTTAAATGAAAAAGAGAATTTTAACAGCGGCATTGATTTTTATCCTGATCCTGACTGTGACAGGCTGCGGGAACAAGTCTGAGATTACAATTTCCCTGGGTGGAGTTGGTGATTATGAAGTTACTGAGATACCGTCAGGACTTGTGAATTATTCCACAAATGACAATGTGATCACGGTAACTGTAAAGAAGAATGGAAGTTATGATTTTAAAGTTAAAGGTGAAGACGGAAAAGAGTATTCCTTTACGCTGAAGTACGAAAATAAAAAAGTAGAGGCACAGACAGACGATGATATTGCAGTGAATCTTGGCATTAAATAGAAAGCCTGCGGAAGTCTTGCTATATGGGATTCCAGCGAGAGATAATATTCCTGCCGGAGACTGACGAAGGGGCTTTGCTTATGCAAAGTCCTTTTTGGGAGCTGAAAAGGTGGCAAGAGGAAGATGAACAAAAAGATACAGCAGGAATCAGCCTGTCAGAGATCAATGAGAGCATGGCAAAGGGGTAATTTATATGGCTGAAGAAAAGGAACGTTCGATATTTAGAAAGAAAAGTACGGAGTATATTGATTCTCCGGAGAAACTGGATCATTATCTGCATGTGACAAACCCCGGAGTGTGGGCACTGTTACTGGCCGTTTTTTTTCTGCTGGTCGGTTTTTGTGTCTGGGGAGCGACAGGGAAGCTTGAAACGCATGCGACGGTGGCAGTCCAGTCGGAGAACGGGCGATGCGTGGCATATGTTCCCGAGAATATACTGGATACGATGGTGAAGATTGGTAAGATTACAGTGGAAGAGGAGGAATACAGCCTGGATTTTGCCAGCCCGGAGCCGATGACTATTACGGACAGTACGAATATCTATTTACGTCTGGCCGGAGGTCTGAATCTGGGAGATGTGGTATATCAGGTGCCTCTTGAGGGGACTGTGGCAGAAGGAATGTATCATTGTACCGTTACTACAGAGACAATCTCACCGATGGAACTTTTACTGAATTAGGTCAGAGCGTGTCCGGACAGAATGTGTTGTGTGAGAACTGCATTCTGTTTGGATATGCTCTGATTTTTAGAATGGGAGTACAGGCATTATGCGTATAGATAATATTAAGAAGCCTATTACGAAAGGGGTTGCGAGAGTCCCGGTGATCATGCAGCTGGAGATGCTGGAATGCGGTGCAGCCTGTCTGGTAATGATCATGGGTTATTATGAGAAGTGGATCACACTGGAGCAGGCCCGTGTGGACTGCGGAGTGTCGAGAGATGGCTCCAGCGCAAGGAATATACTGCAGGCGGCCCGGAGCTATGGCATGGAGTGCCACGGATACCGGATGGAGCCGGAGGTTCTTCTGGAAGAGGGGACTTTTCCGTGTATCATACACTGGGGATTCAATCATTTTGTAGTGCTTGACGGCTTCACGGGGAAGAAAAAGGAAAAGAAGAAAGCGGTGCTGAATGATCCGGCGAGAGGTCGTGTGACGGTGCCGTGGGAGGAGTTTGACAGGAATTTTACCGGAGTCTGTCTGACAATCGAGCCCGGAGAGGGCTTTACGCCGGAAGGGCGGAGAAAGTCCGTGTGGGATTACGCAAAGGAGAGGATGACCGGGACAGGTGTGGCGGTTAATTTTGTGATCCTTACCACAACGATCATCGCTCTTTTGACGGCAATCCAGCCAGTATTTAACCAGGTATTCCTGGATTATCTGCTGACAGGAGAGAGCAGTGCATGGCTGTGGCCCTTTATCATAGTGCTCAGTGTTTTTTCAGGGATCATCGTTCTTATGAACTGGGTTAATGCGATCTACGGACTGAAGATACAGGGGAAGATGGCTGCAGTGGGAAGTTCCTCCTATCTCTGGAAAATCATGCGCCTGCCCATGCAGTTCTTTGACCAGAGGCTTCCGGGTGATCTGGCAGAGAGACAGGCTACGAATGCTTCGATCGCCGGAGTTCTGGTGAATACCTTCGGTCCGCTGATGATCAATACTGTGATGATGGTTTTTTATCTGGTCATTATGATACGCCGTAATCTGTTTCTGACACTGATCGGCGTGGGAGCGATCTTTATTAATATGTTCCTTTCTGCGGTGATCACCGAGAAACGGATCAATATCCAGCGTGTCCAGCTGCGTGATCAGAGCAAGTTCTCCAGTGCGGTAGTTGCGGGAATCGATATGATCGAAACCATCAAGGCCAGTGGCGCTGAGAAGGGATATTTTGGACGTATCGCAGGGTATCAGGCCAGTGTCAATGCACAGCAGATGAAATATGCCAGACTGAACCAGTGGCTGGGGATGCTTCCGGGACTGTGCAGCGCTCTGACGAATCTGGCGGTGCTGGGATATGGTGCGGAGCTGGTTCTTGAGGGAAATATGACCATCGGTATGGTGATGGCATTTCAGGGCTTTCTGAGCGCTTTTACCACACCGGCTACATCCCTGATTTCTGCCGGACAGTCCCTGCAGGAAATGATTACGCAGATGGAACGTGTGGATGATGTTATGAGCTATCCCAATGATGAGTGGTTTACAGACCGGCAGACGACCAGAACGTGCGGGCGGCTGTCCGGGCATATTGTGATGAGAAATGTGACCTTTGGATATTCCAGGCTGGATCCGCCTCTTATAGAGGATTTTTCCATGGAGGTTAAGCCGGGGCAGAAGATCGCATTTGTAGGCGGTTCGGGCTGTGGGAAGTCCACGCTGGTGAAACTGCTCTCAGGACTTGGCCGGGCATGGTCGGGTGAGATAGAATTTGACGGCACTAATATTTCCGAGATCGACCGTGATGTATTTACGGGTTCGGTATCTGTAGTGGATCAGGAGATCATTCTTTTTGATGATATGATCGCAAATAATATATCCATGTGGGATACTACAATGGAGGATCAGGATATCATGCAGGCTGCGAAGGATGCACAGATTCATGATGATATTATGAGAGACGGTGGATACCAGTGCAAAATTCTTGAGGGCGGTCGCGATATGTCCGGTGGACAGAGGCAGCGTCTGGAGATTGCCAGAGCACTGGCACAGAATCCTTCAATCTGTATTCTGGATGAGGCGACTTCGGCTCTTGACGCAAAGACGGAACATGAGGTGGTCAATGCGATCAGTGCGAGAGGAATCACCTGTATTGTTGTTGCACACAGGCTTTCCACTATCCGTGACTGCGATGAGATCGTGGTAATGGATCACGGGCATGTGATGGAACGAGGTACGCATGAGGAGCTTATGGCTCTGGACGGCGCATATACAAAGCTTGTGACGAATGAGTAAGAAGGAGAGATTCATGGCAGAATTTGACGAACAGATTAAAAACCGAAAAAAACATGAAGATGAGCTCCTGACAGAAGCATTTCAGGATATTTCGAAAGCGGTGAATCACCGTAAAATCGGCGACAGCTTCTATGAGAATGGCAGAGATATGAAGGACGCGGTATCTCAGCTTTTAAGATATTTTGATGTGAGGGAGCGTGAGGTGCCCAAAGAGCTGACAACTCTGGAAGAACGGCTGGATTATCTCCTGTCTTCTTCCGGCATTTTTTTTAGAGAGGTGCATCTGGAGGAAGGCTGGCACAGAGATGCCATGGGTGTCATGATGGGAACAATGAAAGAAGACGGGGCAGTCATTACGATTCTGCCAGGAGAAGGTGGAGGATATCTCTATGTGAATCCCCATACCGGCAGAAAGAAGTGGATCACCAAAAAGGAAGAGGAGAAGATCCACTGTGATGCATACTGCTTTTACCGTCCGCTACCGATGAGAAAGCTGAGGGCGTATGATATCTGGAGATATATGAAGGACTGTCTGACAACTTGGGATCTTCTGAATTTCTGCACAGCGGCGGGAATCATTTCGGCTGTGGGACTGCTGCTTCCGAGGCTCAACAGGCTTCTGACCGGCACCGTAGTCTCCTATGGCAATACGCGTCTGCTGCTGGCAGTTATGATTTTTATGACCTGTGTTACGATCAGTCTCAATGTTTTTACGTCGATCCGGCAGCTGCTGGTGACCCGTATCGGCACGAAGCTTACGACCAGTCTGGT
>CAVFMZ010000145.1:0-5125 GCA_963623675.1 Firmicutes bacterium CAG:176
CGATTTTGCAGTATAATAATGAAAATGCGTTAAGCTGTACGATCAATCTGGCATTTTATTTTGCAAGGGAATACTATACCGTAGTTCGGGAACTTCCTACGGGAAAAGGGTTTGCGGATATTGTGATGATTCCGAGAAAATTACATGCGGATAAACCGGCAGTTGTTATCGAATTGAAATGGGATAAGAGCGCGTCTGGTGCGATTGAACAGATAAAGGAAAATGATTATATAGATGCATTGCTTGATTACAAAGGAAATTTGTTATTGGCAGGCATTAATTACAATAAGAAAACAAAGAAGCATACTTGTGTAATAGAGCAAGTTCAGCTTTAGAGCTAACAGGAGTACGATACATAAAAGATGAAAGAACTAATCAAAAAACGACACCTGATTCCCATCGCGGTCTGGTTTGTCATTTACATGGGACTGTTTGGGTTTCGGGAGGTTGTGCCGCCTACGAACGTGCATATCATGCACTGCGGACTGGATGATCTGATTCCCAGCATGGCGGTATTTATCTACCCGTATGTGAGCTGGTTTCCGTATATAGTCGTGTGCGCGGTGCTGGCCATCCGGAATCTTGATGACCGGCAGTTTATTAAAGCGGTCCTGATTCTCACCACCGGAATGAACATTTTTCTGCTCATTTCCTATGTGTGGCCCACCGGCCTTCAGCTGCGGGAGGCTGTCACCTATGATCTGACTACTTTAAGCGGCAATCTTCTGAAATTTGTGCAGACCGTAGATGCACCCAGCAGTGTATTTCCCAGCATGCATGTTTATGTGACGCTGGTGTTGCAGTACACGCTGGAAATGCAGAAAAAGTTGATTCTCGCGAGGGGCGTATGGGTTGGCCGTGTGCTGGCAGTATTGATTGTACTGTCTACCATGTTTACTAAACAGCATTCTGCAGTGGATGTGATCGGTGCGATTGTAATGTTTGCCGTGCTGGCGCTGGCGGCGGAGAAGCTGGTAAAAGAACCGAAAGAAGGAAAATAGAATGGAAGAAAAGATTTTACTGCTGGTAACATATGAAGTGAAATCGGGAGAACGGGAAAACCTTGTAAATGCCGTGACCGAAGCCGGAATTCTGGAGAAGATCCGGAAAGAAGATGGATGCATCAGCTATCAGTATTATTTTGACAGCACAGATGCAAATCGGATCCTTCTGGTGGAAAAATGGGAGTCGGAAACGAAGCAGCAGGAACATCTGAAAACCGCCCACATGGAAGCATTTAAAGGGATCAAGGAACAGTATGTGCTGAATACGACGGTGGAGAAAGTGAATTTCCGGTAAGATTTCCGGTGTAAAGATTCTTGGCGTGACATTTTGCTCCCTCATAAGGTATGATAAAGCTACCAGAACATGGAAGGGGCGTGGCATATGAGTCGGATCGGGAAGAATATCAAAAAAGCGCGTGCAGAAAAAGGATATACGCAGGAGCAGTTGGCGCAGAAACTAAGTGTGACGCGGAATACGATTTCCAATTATGAGACGGGACATTCCAATCCGTATATTGAGATGCTTCAGATGCTGGCAGAGGCATTGGAGACAGATCCCAACACATTGATTTATGGAGAAAAGAAAGATCAGATGTTGGACCAGATCTGGCGGAAAGAGATCTTAAAAAGAATTGCATGGCTTATCATCGCGGGAGTGATTATGATGATTTCCTCGTCTCTTATGAAATATGGAAATGAAATAGCAAAAGACACATTGAGGGTTCCTTTTTGGAACAGTTGGCTTCTGCTGACAGCATATCCGCTGGCATTTGTGATCATTGGTATGCAGCTTATGTCATTGGCCTGGCGGGCATGCGGAAAAAGAATCACAGACCATCGCTGGACAAAAGTTGTATTCTGGATTCTTATGGCAGCCTTCATCCTCTGGGTGATTGCAGTTACCGCGGACAGTATCCGATATGAATATGCATGGCGGTTATATGAGGAGGCATCAAAAAATCTTGGTCCGGATGAATCCCTGACATTTCATTTTTCTTCTCGCATTTTTGGTTTCGGACTTCATATTTATGCATTTTATAAATGGCTGTGGGTTTTGGGCTGGGGAGTATACGGAATGATACTGGCAGTTCTGTGGCCTGAGAAAAAGCGGCAGGCGCTGTAAAATTACAATTCCCCGTAGACAACCGGTCAAAAGTACGTTACAATAGACCATGCGGCAAGTAAGACAGACAATCGCGGCTGATTTTATCAGGTGAGGAAAGTCCGGGCTTCACAGGGCAGGATGCCGGATAACGTCCGGTGGAGGTGACTCCAAGGCCAGTGCAACAGAGATATACCGCCAGTACCGCAAGGCGCTGGTAAGGGTGGAAAGGCAGTGTAAGAGACTACCGCCCGACTGGTAACAGGCGGGGCACATGTAAACCCCATCCGAAGCAAGACCAAGCAGAAGCATATGGTGGCCCGCCAGCTTCAGGTAGGTTGCTTGAACGTGCCGGTAACGGTACGTCTAGATAGATGATTGTCCAACGACATAACCCGGCTTATCGTTTTGCTTGCTGTTTAAAAAGAAATAAGACATAAAAAGACGCAGGGCGGCTTCTACATGAGGAAGTTCCCTGCGTTTTTTGAAATAAATTTTAAGAAAGAGAAAGGAAAAGATCCATGGTACGATTACGCCCTTATAAGAAATGCGATGCCGCTATCATTGTGAACTGGCTTACGGATAAAGCCGGATTCTGGAAATGGTGTGCCGGAAGATACGACCATTATCCCATTACGGCGGAGGATATGAATGTCTTTTACGACCAGTTTGAAAATAATCCCCGGCATTTTCAGATGACCATGCTGGATGGCACGGAAGTAAAGGGACATCTTCTCATGCAGTTCCTTGACGAAGAGATGCGGGATCTGAAATTCGGCTGCATCATCGTGGACTCTGCTGTCCGAGGGAAGGGCTATGGCCACCGGATGCTGGCCCAGGCGCTGGATTTTGCATTTGGGGTTTTGAAAGTGGACCGGGTATCACTGGGCGTCTTTGAAAATAATCCGGCGGCGAGACGGTGTTATGAGAGGCTGGGACTCACCGCGACCGGAAAATATGAAGTATACCACCTCATGGGAGAGGACTGGAAGTTCCATGAGATGGAGATCCGAAAAGAAACGTGGACAGGGGGAGAAAAAGCATGACAAAATTATATTCCTGGAATGTAAATGGACTGCGGGCCTGCATGGAAAAAGGGTTCCGTGAATTTTTAGAGAGAGAACAGCCGGACGTGCTGTGCCTGCAGGAGACCAAGATGCAGCCACATCAGGCAGAATTTGAGTTTCCGGGTTATGAGATTTACTGGAACAGTGCAGTAAAAAAAGGCTATTCCGGAACGGCAGTGCTTACGAAAGAAAAGCCATTAAGTGTCTCCTATGACCTGGGATTTGAGGACAAACATAACACAGAAGGACGCGCCATTACCATGGAATATCCGGATTACTATCTGGTGTGTGTCTATGTGCCAAACGCCCAGGATGGTTTAAAGAGAATCGATTACCGCATGGAGTGGGAGGATGATTTCCGCGCCTATGTGGGCGAACTGAAAAAGAAAAAGCCTGTCATCATTACCGGAGATATGAACGTGGCAAAGGAAGAGATCGATCTGAAAAATCCAAAGAGCAATCGTGGAAATGCAGGATTTTCCGATCAGGAGCGGGATAAAATGAGAGAACTCCTGGCTTCCGGTTTCGTGGATTCCTTCCGTTATCTTTATCCGGATCTGACAGATGCCTACAGCTGGTGGTCTTACCGTTTTAAGGCAAGAGAGCGGAACGCAGGTTGGCGCATTGACTATTTCCTGGTATCTGAAGGAATGGAAGAGAGAATCGAGGACAGCAGGATTCTTTATGATCAGCTGGGAAGCGATCACTGCCCGGTGGAACTGATTCTGAAGTAAGAAAAGTGCAGATGGATCTGCATTAAAAAAGCCTGTCACCGGTTTGATAACCGGGGCAGGCTTTTGGCTTGTCCGATTTTATTTGATGATAGTTCCAGCTTTCTCTTCCAGAGCAGCTTTGGCATCATCAAGGTCAGCGATAACGGTGACACGTCCCGGTTTTCCGGATACGAAGGAAACAGCAGCAACGACTTTCGGAAGGATGGATTTCTCAGCAAACTGTCCTTCTGCAATGTAGCTGCGGGCTTTCTCCACGCTGATGGTGTCCAGCGGTTCACGGTTGTCTTTACCGTAGTTCAGGTAAAGTTTCTTCTCACCGGTGAGCAGGAGCAGCATATCTGCATCCAGAAGCTCTGCCAGCTTGCCGCTTGCAAGGTCTTTCTCGATAACGGCACTGGCGCCTTTGAGGCGGTTAGCCTGTTTCAGTACTGGGATTCCGCCGCCACCGCAGGCAATGACTACCTGTCCGGCATCGGAAAGGGTACGGATCGCATCGATCTCTACAATGTCTTCCGGCTTCGGAGCGGAGACGATTCGTCTGTATCCGCCTTCGACTTTCGTTACATAATTTCCTTTTTCTTCCTCGGCGTCAGCCTCCTCACGGGTCATGACACGGCCGATGACTTTGACCGGTTTGTAGAAAGAATCATCATAAGGATTTACCACAACCTGGGTTAGAATGGTGGCAACCGGATGTCCGATACCGCGGTTTAACAGTTCTTCGCGGATGGCATTCTGCAGGTCATAGCCGATATAGCCCTGGCTCATGGCGGAGCAGACGGACATCGGTGCAACTGTATAATCCGGGTGCTGTTTTCCGAATTCGTTCATGGCGGTATGGATCATGCCCACCTGGGGTGCGTTGCTGTGGGAGATGACAACCTGGCAGTCAGCCTCCACAAGATCAGCGATTGCCTTTGCGGCATTTTTAACAGCGGTCTGCTGCTGGGGAAGCGTAGCGCCCAGCGCTTTGTGCCCTAAGGCAACGACAACTTTCTTTTTGCTCATAGATGGGTCCTCGTTTCTGTCAGAATTTGCTCAGGACAGGCATTCCTGAGTCGTTTCTTCAATTATAATTGCATTACAGGAAAATTGCAAGGGCGTGACAAATATGTTATACTATTCAGAGTTATGTGATGTTACAGTTTGCCGAGAAAGTTGAAGTGACAGGCTGTGAGCGGAACCGCTCGCGCTAAGTCCTCGATCCAGCGGTACTAA
>CAVFMZ010000146.1:0-5077 GCA_963623675.1 Firmicutes bacterium CAG:176
AACTTTAAATGAGCCTGCGAATCGTTACTGGAACGAGGTACGAGTGAACAGTAACGACAGAATCTACAGTTGACTTTCCCGGATTCGGCTTCTACAATGGAAACGAATCTATATTTGGAGGTATTTTTATGAAAAAACTGACTGCTCTTTTCTTATCTGTTGTCATGTGCGGCGCACTGCTGGCCGGATGCGGTTCTTCCAGATCCGATAGCACAGCAGCTTCCGACACCAGCGAAACGACCACAGAGGAAACTACAGAAGGCACCACAGATGACACCACGGATGCTTCCGAGGAAGACACCGAACTTCTCACCGGACTTCATCACGTAACCATTGATATACAGGATTACGGCACCATCTCTCTGGAGCTGGATGCAGACACTGCACCGATCTCTGTTACCAACTTTATCAATCTGGCAAAAAACGGATTCTATGACGGCCTGACCTTCCATCGCATTATTTCCGGATTCATGATCCAGGGCGGAGATCCCAAAGGAAATGGAACCGGCGGTTCCGATCAGACCATCAAAGGAGAATTTTCCGAGAACGGTGTGGAAAATAATATTTCCCATGTACGTGGCACCATCTCCATGGCAAGAGCCAACGATCCGGACAGCGCTTCCTCCCAGTTCTTCATCGTACATGAGGACAGCACCTTCCTGGACGGCCAGTACGCGGCCTTTGGTCATGTAACTGACGGTATGGATGTGGTAGACGCCATCTGCGAAAACACACCGGTACAGGACAATAACGGAACGGTAAAAGCGGCAGATCAGCCGGTGATTACTTCCGTAACCGTCATTGATTAATCCATAACCATACAAAAACGCCCTGGCATTTTCCATATGCCCGGGCGTTTTTTACTGTCGCATCAATTCTATGATTTTTTCTGCATTTTCCTGGCTCCAGGAAGTAATTGTGAGTTCCGCGTGGGGAATCTTCTGATCTCCGGAATCCGGATTGTGAAACCAGACGCATTTTGCGCCCGCTGCCGCTGCTGCTTTTCCTCCGTTGGTAGAATCCTCTACAATCAGGCAGTCCTCCGGCCTGAGATTCAGCTTTTCCATGGCCCTCACAAAAGTATCCGGCGCCGGCTTCGGATGTTCCACTTCCTCACCGCTGGTATAACATTCAAAATACTGGCGGATATCCAGCGCATCCAGCACTCTCCCAATATAATCCCCTGCGGAAGAGGACGCCACTTCCAGACGGAAGCCTTCCTCATGAAACCGTCTGACCGCTTCCTTTACCCCTGCAATGGGTGGAAATCCGTCTCTCTGTACAACGGCTTCTTTCTTTGCGAACATTCGTGACCGCAATGTCTCTTCATCGGAAATATCCCCGTATGCATTCCGCAGAAGCTCCAGAAGATAACCAATGGTGGAACCGATACACTGTTTGTATACGTTGTAGGTCATATCCACGCCTTCATCTGCCATGGTCTGTTTCCAGCACTCATAATGCAGGGGTTCTGTATTAATCAGAACCCCGTCCATATCAAAAATAATTGCTTTCATTTATTTTGCCTCTGAAGTAAACATAATACCCAGCTTCTGGAACGTCTTCTCATCTGCTGCGCTCAGCATACGTGAAGTATGCACCTGGCTTCCACGCAGGTTCGGAAGCTGACGAAGCGCCAGATCTGCCAGCGGGTTGCTCTCAGAACTGGATGACAGAGCAATGAGCACCTCCTCCATATGAAGGCGCGGATTGCGGCTGCCAAGATAGTCGACTTTCAGTTTCTGGATCGGTTTGATCACATTCGGTGTAATCAGAAGTACATCCTCATCAATTCCTGCCAGATGCTTCAGTGCTTTGATGAGCAGCGCTGAGCATGCTCCCATCAGTTCGCTGGTCTTACCGGTGAGAATGGTTCCATCCGGAAGTTCGATGGCTGCTGCCGTAAGTCCGGTCTCCTCGGCACGGGCATTGGCTGCAGTCACTACCTTGCGGTCTTTTACGCTGACTCCGGCATTGTTCATGAGCAGCTCGATCTTATAAGCCTCTTCCTCTTTGGATTTTCCTCTTGCAATATTTACCAGCGTCTGATAGTAACGGCGGATAATCTCCTGACCGGATGCCTCGCAGCATGCCTCGTCATCCACGATACAGTTACCTGCCATATTCACGCCCATGTCGGTGGGAGATTTGTACGGGCAGTCGCCGTAGATTTCCATAAACATGGCACGCAGTACCGGAAAAATCTCCACGTCACGGTTATAGTTTACGGTTGTTTTTCCATATGCTTCCAGATGATACGGGTCAATCATATTGACGTCGTTCAGGTCAGCGGTTGCTGCTTCATAAGCCAGGTTTACCGGATGGCTCAGCGGCAGATTCCAGATGGGGAAGGTCTCGTATTTGGCATAGCCTGCGCGCACACCTCTCTTATGTTCATGATAAAGCTGTGACAGGCAGGTAGCCATCTTTCCGCTTCCCGGTCCCGGTGCGGTCACAACCACCAGCGGTTTGGTGGTCTCAATATAATCATTGTGTCCGTAACCCTCCTCACTGACGATCAGCGGAATGTTATTCGGATAACCAGGGATCAGATAATGACGGTATACTTTCACACCCATTTTCTCCAGACGGGTCTGGAACATCTGTGCACTGTACTGGCCAGCATAATGGGTAATGCAAACACTGCCCACATACAGGTTCTTGGATTCAAAGATCGCTTTCAGACGAAGCAGATCGGAATCATAGGTAATCCCAAGATCACCGCGTACTTTATTTTTCTCAATATCCTCTGCGCTGATAACGATCACGATTTCCACCTGATCTGCCAGCTGCATCAGCATCCGCAGTTTGCTGTCCGGCTCAAATCCCGGAAGTACGCGGGATGCGTGATAATCATCATACAGCTTTCCGCCAAATTCCAGATACAGTTTGTTGTCAAACTGCTGAATCCGCTCTCTGATATGCTCTGACTGCATCGCCAGATATTTGTCATTATCAAATCCTTTTTTCATGTAGTTTCTCCCCTTATAATATTTCCTTTAGCATCTGTAAGTTTTGAATGGTAAAATCCGCTTCCTGAAGATGCCCTGTCTGTTCCCGGTCATACCAGCAGGTTTTCATGCCCATCTGCCGGCCGCCTGCAATATCTGCGGTCAGGGAATCCCCGATCATCATGGTCTCTTCCGGTCTGACATCCGGAAGTTTTTCAAAACATCGTTCAAAAAATATCCTGGAAGGCTTTTCCACTCCCATCTGTTCCGACACAAAGCAATGTGCAAAGTACTTCAGCATGTCCGCTTTCTGAAGCCGATTGATCTGCTGCCCATAAGGACCATTGCTCGCCGCACACAAACGGTATTTTTCATAAAGATAAGGAAGGATCTCCATGGCACCGTCTACCGGCACCGCACTTTCGTGAAGAGCTTTCTTGAATTCATCCTCCATGGCCGCGCCATCGGCTTTTAGTCCAAGCCGTTTGAGAATGGTCTGCCAGCGGATGGTCCGAAGATCCGCTACGGAAAGTTCTCTCTTCTCGATCTTTCTCCATATCTTGTCGTTCTCTTCCTGAAATACTGGAAACATTCCTGGCTCATAACGAAGCCCAAACTTCTGAAAACAATGTTCCATGGACTGTTCCGCAGCCGCATCAAAATCCAGCAAAGTGTTGTCGATATCAAAAAAAAGTACTTTCAGGTTCAATCTGGTTCCTCCTTATCCACTGGTTATAAGCATACTAGATTCTCTGCAAAAACTCAACCGGGAGTTTTATGAATTATGATGGTTTCAGATAAACAATACGCCAGAAGTGACAGGGCAGCCAGCCTGGAAGAAGTGACAGCCTGTGAAAGGAACGTCCGCAGTCCCGGTACTTCATGAGAACGAGCCTTAAGCGACGTTCGAATGTTAGTACCGCTGGATCGAGGACTTAGCGCGAGCGGTTCCGCTCACAGCCTGTCACTTCCATGTGGCTGGTTATCTGATACAAATATAAACCATGTACGCTGCGTAAACGAGCAGCATGATCATGCCCTCGCCACGGCGCACCTGTTTTCCAGTCCAGGCGAATACCCATACGATAAGACTCATGAAGGTCAGGAGAATAATGTCGATCATATTTTCCTGCACGAATGCAATAGGGCTGATGGCGGCCGCTGCGCCGAGTACCATCAGAATATTAAATACATTGGAACCCAACACATTTCCAAGGGCCATGTCTACCTCGCCCTTTCTGGAGGCAACCACAGAGGTGACCAGCTCCGGCAGGGACGTTCCCATGGCTACAATGGTCAGGCCGATGAGATTCTGGCTCAGACCGAAATTCACTGCAATGGCAGAAGCTGAATCCACCACCAGATCTCCGCCCCACATAATGGCAGCACCGCCCAGCAGAATGTAAAGCACACATTTCCAGACCGGAAGCAATTTTGCTTTCTCTTCTTCCGGCTGTACCGGATTGGCTTTCGCCGCCCGTACCATCCACATGAGGAAGCAGACAAAAATCACTATAAAAATGAATCCATCAGCCCGGCTGATCTCCATGCCGAAATGGCCGAGAATCAACAGGATCACACCCATGGCAATGGAAAAGGGCAGTTCCTGCTTCAATGTCTTCTGGCTGACGGCCATTGGCGTCCACAGGGCGCAGGCTCCGCATACCACCATCAGATTAAAAATATTGGAGCCAACCACATTGCTGACCGCCAGTTCATTGTTTCCTGCGATGGAAGCGGTCACGCTGACCGCACACTCCGGCAGGGAGGTTCCCATGGCCACAATGGTCATTCCGATGATCATAGCTGGAATATGAAATTTCCGCGCCACCGCAGAACTTCCCTCCACAAAGAAATCCGCACCTTTGATCAGCAATACAAATCCCACAAGCAATAACACATACGTCATTTTGTTTTTCCTTTCCCTTCCTTTTAGATAACTGCCATGGCCATTGCGATGAGCAATGCCGGCAGAAGATTCGCTACCTTAATGGTCTTCTCCCAGACCAGATTGATTCCCACACAGAAAATTAAAATATTTCCCACCAGGGACAGATTATTTAACACCGGCTCTGTCATAATTCCTGCCAGCACCACCGCAAGGGCTGTGACGGATCCCTGCAGAA
>CAVFMZ010000147.1:0-5002 GCA_963623675.1 Firmicutes bacterium CAG:176
TCCTGCTGCACAGAAGCTCTGGAAATCATGTTCTCCCTCCAGATACCGCGCTGCCTCCTGCATCCGCGCAACGTCCAGCGGCCGATACGTAAAATGCGTATTCAACCGATAGGCAGGCAGTGGAAACTCCCTGTTCAGAATACGGTATTCATAGGTTTTCACGGTTTTCTGGTATCTCGGATGAAAATCCGAAGGCACTTCACAGGAATTCTGAATCCGGATATCTTCCGGAAGACGCTGATTCAGCGCGTAGGAAAATTTATCTGCGGTCATTCTGGCCTCTGTATCAAATACTGCCACATTTCCCATGGCATGAACACCGGAGTCTGTCCGGCTGGAACCCATCACATGGATCTCCTCCCCGGTCAGACTGCTGATGGCGCGGTTCAGCATGGACTCAATCGTCTCGCCATTGTTCTGAACCTGCCATCCCCGGTAATTGGTGCCGTCATAGGCTACCACCAGTTTCACACGTTTCATGCGGATTTCCTTCCTATATAAACGTAATGTAATGGTAAATCAGTCTTCCAAATACTACCATCAGCGCCATATACGCCCAGATTGCCGCATAGGCCATCCGGTCACGGCTCTGATACTGCAGCGGTTTCATTTTGGTACGTCCGTCTCCTCCATGATAGCAGCGCGCTTCCATGGCCATGGCAAGGTCATTTGCCCGGCGGAATGCGGAGATAAACAGCGGTACCAGCAGTGGAATCATGGCTTTTGCCTTCTGAATCAGGCCGCCGGATTCAAAATCCGCTCCTCTGGCGATCTGCGCTTTCATAATCTTGTCTGTCTCTTCCAGCAAAATCGGAATGAAACGAAGGGCAATGGACATCATCATGGACACCTCATGCACCGGCACATGTACCTTTTTCAACGGTCCCAGCAGTTTTTCCAGGCCGTCCGTCAGGTCATTGGGCGTGGTGGTCAGCGTCATGATGGAAGATCCGATGATCAGATAAATCAGACGGATCGCCATGAAAACAGCGGTCTTCAGACCTTTATCCGTAATTTTCAAAAATCCGAAATGCCAGAGAACCACATCACCATCAATCAGAAACAAGTTAAATACCACCGTAATCATCAGCAGCATGACAATGGCTTTCAGACCCTTTGTGATAAATTTAAATGGCACTTTGGATGTCTTGATGACGATTGCCAGAAAAATCGTGGCAATGACATATCCTAAAATTCCCTTTGCCACAAACAGGGAAATGACATACAGCATGGTTGCTACCAGCTTTACCCGCGGATCCAGCTGATGGATCACGGATTTTGCCGGGTAGTACTGTCCTAATGTTATATCTCGAATCATATTATTTTCACCTCTGTCGCAGCCATTTTTCAATGGTCTCCGCAGCTTCCTCTACTGTGGTTGCCTCCGTGTCCACGGACGCACCTTTTTCCTTCAGCTCCTGCATAAGATACGTGACCTGCGGCGCCGCAAGCCCGATCTCTTCCAGTTCTTTATAATGGCGGAACACTTCCTTGGGCGTTCCGTCGAACCGTACTTCTCCCTGGTTCATAACGATCAACCGATCCACATATCTGGCCACATCTTCCATACTGTGGGAAACCAGAATGACCGTAATGCCTCTCTCTTTCTGGAGATAGCTGATCTGATCCAGAATCTCATCCCGACCTCTGGGGTCGAGACCTGCTGTCGGCTCATCCAGGATCAGAACCTCCGGGTCCATAGCCAATACACCGGCAATGGCCACACGGCGCTTCTGTCCGCCGGACAGCTCGAACGGAGAACATTTATCATACTCTTCTCCCATGCCAACCATACGGAGGGCTTTCTTTGCCCGCTCCTCTGCCTCTTCTTTGCTGCAGCCCAGATTTTTCGGTCCAAAGCATACATCCGTCAACACATCAATCTCAAAAAGCTGATGCTCCGGGTACTGGAAGACCAGTCCCACTTTGCTGCGGAGCTCCCGCATGGAGAAACCTTCCCCGTAAATATCTTTTCCATTAAAATAAATCTTTCCGCTGGTCGCTTTCGTCAGTCCGTTCAGATGCTGCGTCAGCGTGGATTTTCCGGAACCGGTATGTCCGATCAGTCCCACGAACTGCCCGTCCGGGATTTCCAGATTGATATCTTTGAGCGCATGCATCTCATATGCGGTTCCCTCGGAATAGGTATAACTTACATTTTTGACTTTAATTGACATAATTCTTCCACCAGTTCCTCATTACTCAGAATGCCATCGCGCAGAGGGAATCCTTTCTTCTGCAGTTCATAGGCAAGCAGGGTTGCCTGCGGTACATCCAGGCGAAGCTCTTTTAACTTCTCCACCTGGGAAAATACTTCTCTCGGGGTTCCGTCCATCACAAGTTTTCCATCATCCATGACGAAGATATGGTCTGCCTCAATAACCTCTTCCATATAATGGGTAATGAGAATGACCGTGATGCCTTCTTCTTTATTCAGCTTCTTTACTGTCTCAATGACGCTCTTTCTTCCGTGGGGATCCAGCATGGCCGTCGGCTCGTCCAGCACAATACATCTTGGATGCATGGCCATGACACCTGCGATGGCTACCCGCTGCTTCTGTCCGCCGGACAGTCTATTGGGAGAATGTTTGCGGTATTTATACATACCGACTGCTTTTAAGCTTTCTTCCACCCGCTGCCAGATCTCATCGGTGGGCACACCCAGATTCTCCGGTCCAAATCCCACGTCTTCTTCTACAATGGTTCCAATAATCTGGTTGTCCGGGTTCTGAAATACCATTCCCGCATTCTGCCGAATGTTCCAGAGTTCGTTCTCATCCCTGGTATTCATTCCTTCTACCCAGAGTGTTCCTTCTGTCGGAGTCATCAGGGCATTGATGTGCTTCGCAAACGTGGATTTACCGGAACCGTTGTGGCCCAGTACCGCGATGAACTGCCCGGACTTTATCTCCAGATTCACATGGTCTACCGCACGTTTTCTGGACTCTACGTTGCCTTCCTCGTCCATGCTCTCATAATCAAATGTTACGTTCTCTGCCCTGATCATACTGCCTCCTGTATACAATCTTCTTTTACAGACTCGTGAACTCACGCTGACGCACTTGCTGTTCACTCTACGCTCACAAACCCGCGCTGACGCGCTCCTCCGCCTGCTGTGCAGGCTCAGTTTGTTCAAACACTCGTGAACTCGTGCTGACGCACTTGCTGCCTGCTGCGCAGGCGGTTCCCTCGTTAACTGCGCAGGAAAACCAAATGTCTGCTTCGCAGCCGCTTGCTTTTCCTATGCGCAAGTTACATTATAACAAGAACCGCTGAAATTTCAAGGAATTTCAGGCTTTCTTTGAAATTGTTTTCTTTTTCTCGTTTTTGGTTAACTATTTTCCGGGTTCTCCCACCGAAAATGCGCAAGTCCCCTCCACTTTTCTCTGTATCCACCGGAGATTTTCAGGAGTGATGCCTCCGCCACTTTCACGGAAGCTCTGTTTTCTTTCGCTGCGAAGAGGTGCACTTCCTCCAGATCCAGCATGTCGAAGGCATAGCGAAGTACCGCCTCCGCCGCTTCTTTTCCGTAACCTTTCCCCTGGCATTCCGGGGCGATCATATAGCCCATCTCGATCTGGCCGTCCAGCCGCTCTGATGGGAATAGCCCTGCCCGGCCAATGATATGCTCCTGTCCGGAAGTGTCTTTGTCAAGCACAGTCCACAGGCCAAAATCATAAAAGGCATACATATGCCGCACATAGGCTTTTGTATAAACAATCTCTTCTTCCAGTGTGGGCTGCATGGGTGTAATATATTTTGCCACCGCTGCGTCCGTCCCGATCCGGTACAGTTCCGGAACGTCCGCATCAACGGTCTCCCGAAGCAACAGACGCTCAGTCCTTGCAATCTCCACGGGCACTCCTGCCTTTCGTAGTGCGTCTCTTTTCTCAAATTCCGGATCCAGTTCCCAGTCCGTCTCATTTTCCTGCATATCTGTCCTTTACCTTCCGCTCAAAATCCGTTACAATAATACTAAATGAACCCGGGCTGATTTTCAATCCACCGGAGACTATTTATTTTAAAGGAGATTTTTCATATGGCACAGAATCCTGTTATTACCATCGAAATGGAAAATGGTGATATCATCAAAGCAGAACTTTACCCGGAGATTGCTCCGAACACTGTGAATAACTTTATCAGTCTGGTAAACAAAGGCTTCTACAACGGTCTGATTTTCCATCGCGTCATCGAAGGCTTCATGATCCAGGGCGGATGCCCGGACGGAACCGGCATGGGCGGCCCGGGATACTCCATCAAAGGCGAGTTCAACCAGAACCGTTTCAAAAATGACCTGAAGCACAGCGCAGGTGTTCTCTCCATGGCAAGAGCCATGCATCCGGACAGCGCAGGAAGCCAGTTCTTCATCATGCATAAGGATGCCCCGCATCTGGACGGCGCATACGCTGCTTTCGGTAAAGTAACCGAGGGTATGGATGTAGTAAATAAGATCGCGGAGTGCGATACCGATTATCGCGACAAGCCTATCGTTCCGCAGGTTATGAAAACTGTCACCGTGGAAACTTTCGGCGTTGATTATCCGGAACCAGAAACCAAATAAGTGCATTACAAAAGGCGCTTTCCTCTCATCGGGGAAACCGCCTTTTTCCATGCTCTATAAAGATTTTAACAGTTCTGCCGCCACGCCGCAGAAAGCTTTCACTCCATTCACCAGTGCTTCTTCCTGAAAATCAAACCGGTCATTGTGAAGCGGAGCTGAGCATCTGCTCACATTCAGAAAATAACAAGCCTGTCCGCCATGAGCCTTCACTGCTTCTGACATGCAGGAAAAATCCTCGCTCACATTGGAAAATGCTTCCGGGTCGCGCCACACAGGAAGATGTAGCTGCTCAGCACATACCTGCTCCAGCAGCTCATTCAATTCCGGAGAATTACTGCTGCTCAGAGCTGTTCCCATAAGATGCGTCTCCACCGTACAACCATGCATTTCTGCCGCACATCGGATAATCCGCTCCGCATAAGACTGCATATACTGATTGGC
>CAVFMZ010000148.1:0-4952 GCA_963623675.1 Firmicutes bacterium CAG:176
ATTTTGGAATTTTATTTGGCGGATACGCCACACCGACGAAATGCGGAGCATTTTGAAGGTTGGTTCTGAACAGTTGCCTTTAATTTTAGTATAAGCGAGGTAATTCAATGATAATCATACAACCTTCCGGCGGTTTATGCAATAGAATGCGGGTGATAAATTCCGGATGGAAACTGGCACAGGAACGGAAAGAAAAGCTTCAGATTCTGTGGAACTGCAATGCAGAGCTGAACTGCCCCTTCGAGTCCCTGTTTCAGCCGGTGACTGAATTTAAGATCACCAGTATCCATTCTGTGGCAGACCCCCGAAAGCTCTTCCATCAGAAGACTGCAAAAAACTATTTAACCAACGAAACCATCCTGGCTCACCGGAATCCGGACGGATGCCTTGACCCGGATTATGTAGCGTCTCTTACCGGGAAAACGTATATTTTCACCTGGGAGTGGTTTTATCCGTCAGAGGACTACCACCTCTTCGTTCCTACCAACCGGCTGCAGAAGCGGATTGATGACATCACCGCACGCTTTGGTTCTTCCTGTGTGGGTGTTCACATCCGCCGCACGGACAACCGGCCTGCCATCGGCAAAAGCTCTACGGACGCTTTTATCCATTCTATGAAGCAGGAATTGGAAACTGATCCGGAGACTATGTTCTATCTGGCCACCGACGACATGGAAGAAGAGAAGCGGCTTCGGGATGCTTTTCCCGGACGCATCCTCTCCAATGAGAACCGCTGTCTCCGCCGCGACAGCGTGGACGGCATGCACGACGCCCTGCTTGACCTTTACTGTCTTGCTTCTACCAGAAAAATCATCGGAAGCTTTTTCAGTTCCTTCACGGATATCGCAGCGGATATGCACCATATCCCGAAAGTCATCGCAGGCGAATAATTTTATTTCAGCACCCCGCACTCCTCCGGCAGTTCCATGGTTTTATACTGCCAGAGGAGTTTTTCTAACTCGTAAATGGCCGGCGTCAGAAATTTATTCTTGTGATAAACCAGCTTAAATTTTCGATTCCATTCCCGATGTTCATTGTAAAAGATCCGGACGCGGTGATGCTTGATCTCATGCTTCAAAAGCCGCAGGGACATGACCGACAATACTTTATGGTAAAGCACCGCATTGATGATGGTCCGGGGACAGTTCGCCTCCCAGGTCACCTTGATGGAAAGGCCATGGCGCTCCGCGTATTCTTCAAACAATTTTCTCGTTCCGCTTCCCTGCTCCCGCATGGCAAACCGTTCGCCATTCAGTTCCTCGGTATGCAGTTGTTTCTTTTCATAAAATGGATGATGAATCCCCGCTGTCAGCACCAGCATATCGTCAATAATGGGAATCACAATGAGATCGGGAGAGGTAATCTCTCCTTCCACCACCGCCGCATCCAGTTCTGCTTTTAAAAGTTTCTGCTCAATCTCCTCTGTATTGCTCACAAATGAATGCACTTCCAGTCCCGGCACTGCCTGCTCCAGCTCCAGAATAATCTTCGGCGTCAGACAGGTCCCCACGGTCAGAGTACTGCCCAGCTTCAGTACCGGTGTCTGTCCCTGATTCCACATGAGTTCCTCCAGTTCCCGGAACTGCATAACCACTTCCTGGGATTTATCAAGAAGCAGCCTGCCCTGATCGGTCAGGTACAGTTTCTTTCCCAGACGCTCAAATAACAGACAATGATAGTGCTGCTCCAGTTCCCGGATGGCCTGACTCACCGTCGGCTGGGACAGATAAAGATGCTCTGCCGCCGCACTCATAGTACCGTATTCTGCCACGGCCAGAAAAATATTCAGATGACGGATGGTCATATCGCATTCCTCACTTTTATCTATAGGTAAAACCTATTATTTCTATCAAATAATATCATTTTTCAAATACACCGGCAAGTGCTATATTAAACTAAGTACATAACGATTACCGTCCGCAGATGATAAAGCAATCCCGGATGGCTGGATATGACAGCTTGTGAAAGGAACGTCCGCAGTCCCGGTACTTCCTGAGAACGAGCCGGAGGCGAAGATTCGAAGGTTAGTACCACTGGATCGAGGACTTAGCGCGAGCGGTTCCTTTTCACAACCTGTCATATCCGGCAGTTTCGACGTTTGCATTACCTGCGGATGGTAAGCATAAGAAGGAGGATTATTGTGGCAACATTAACCGTCAGCAAAGATGAAGAAAAACGTTTAAAAGGCATGGGTTTCCTGAGCAATAAAGGAACCGACAATTTCTCAGCCCGTGTCATCACTGTCAATGGAAAAGTAACTGCTGCCCAGCAGCGCTGTCTTGCAGAAGCCGCCGAAAAATTCGGAAACGGCATTCTCACATTCACTACCCGTCAGACTGTAGAGGTACAGGGCATCCCTTATGAAAATATTGAAGCATTCCAGGAGTACTTGGCAAAAGAAGGTCTGGAAACCGGAGGAACCGGTCCGCTGGTACGTCCGATTGTCTCCTGCAAAGGAACCACCTGCCAGTACGGACTTTTGGATTCTTTTGCACTTTCCGAAGAAATTCACAAACGGTTCTACAAAGGATACCGTGCTTACAAGCTTCCGCATAAATTCAAAATCGCAGTGGGCGGATGTCCCAATAACTGTGTAAAACCGAACTTAAATGACCTGGGTATTATCGGTCAGAGAATTCCGACCTATGACGCATCCCGCTGCAAAGGATGTAAGAAATGTTCCGTCGCAGAAGCCTGTCCAAACGGCGCCCCGAAACTGGTAGACGGCGTTATGCAGATCGATAAGGATATCTGTAAAAACTGCGGACGCTGTGTCGGCCACTGCCGCTTTGACTCCATCACAGACGGCGAGTATGGATTTAAGATCTATATCGGTGGACGCTGGGGCAAGCAGATTTCCCACGGAAAAGCACTCCACAAAGTGTTCACCTCCAAAGAAGAGGCCCTCGATGTGATCGAGAAGGCCATCCTTCTGTTCCGTGACCAGGGCAAACCGGGTGAGCGTTTCGCCTGCACCATCGACCGTCTTGGATTCGATAACGTGGAAAAACAGCTGCTCTCCAATGAACTGCTGGAAAGAAAAGAAGAAATCCTCAGTAAATAAACGTAACTATTCAGAGCCCATTCGCAAAACCGCCTCTGCGAGGCTTTCTCCGTTCCACTGCGGTCCTCGCTAAACGGATGTCCCCCCGGACATCCAGCGACCTTTTGCTCATTTATGGCTTTTCGCCATATACATGGCTCTGAATAGTCACTCACTAAAATTCAAATACAGCTATTCCATACGGACTTAACGGATACTCTACATAGTATTTCTGATTGTCGCAGTCTCCCTTCCGTGCTTCATAGAGCTCCGGACGCTTTCTTCCATTGCCTCCGAACTCTTCCGCGTCGCCGTCCAGAATCAGTTTGTATTTCTTCTTTTTTGGAACTCCTACCCGATAGTCCGGCCGTTCCATCGGCGTAAAGTTCACCACGAAAAGCAGATTCTTGCGTCTGCTCTTACTGTACCGCACAAAGCTGAAAATGCTGCGGTAGCTGTCATCCGCATTGATCCACTGGAAGCCATCCCAGCTGTCATCCAGTTCATAGAGACATTTGTACTTGCGATACATATGAAGCAAAGCCTTCACAAAATTCTGCATCTCTCTGTGACGGTCCTCTTTCAAAAGGAACCAGTCCAGTTCTCTCGCTTCACTCCACTCCTGCAGCTGTGCAAACTCGTCGCCCATGAACAGAAGCTTTTTACCGGAATGACCAAACATGAATGCATAGCCAGCCTTCAGGTTCGCATATTTATCATCCGGATATCCCGGCATCTTGTTGAGCATGGAACATTTCAGATGAACCACCTCGTCATGGGACAATACCAGAATATAATTCTCGCTGCAGGCATAACTCATGGCAAAGGTCATCTTGTTATGGTTATCCTTCCTGAAATACGGATCCAGTTTCATATATTCCAGGAAATCGTTCATCCAGCCCATATTCCACTTGAACGTAAATCCAAGGCCGTCATCCTTCACATCTTTGGTCACATTGGGCCATGCAGTGGATTCCTCCGCAATCATCATGGCGCCGTCATTTCTTCCCCGGATCAGGGAGTTCAGATGTTTGAAGAACCAGATAGCCTCCAGATTCTGATTGCCGCCGTATTTATTGGCAACCCACTGACCATCCTGTTTTCCATAGTCCAGATAGAGCATGGACGCCACAGCATCCACACGGAGTCCGTCTACATGATATTCATTCAGCCAAAACAGCGCATTGGCAATGAGGAAATTCCGCACCTCGGATTTCTCATAATTGAAAATCTTGGTACCCCAGTCCGGATGCTCGCCTTTACGGCTGTCCGGATGTTCAAATAATGGCTGTCCATCAAAATTGGCGAGTCCGTGGGCATCCTTCGGGAAATGGGCCGGAACCCAGTCCAGAATGACACCGATGCCATGTTTATGGAAATAATCCATCATATACTGAAAATCTTCCGGCGTTCCGTAACGGGAAGTCGGTGCAAAATACCCGGTTACCTGATAGCCCCAGGAACCGTCAAAGGGATGTTCTGCAATACCCATAAGTTCTACATGTGTGTATCCCATCTCTTTTACATATGCCGTCAGCTCTTCTGCAAGTTCTCTGTAATTATAAAAACCGTCCTCATCTTCGTCGTGGGGATGACGTTTCCAGGAACCCGGATGCACCTCATAAATGGAGAGTGCTTCTTCCGCTGCATTCCAGCTCTTTCTCTTCTCCATCCAGCGCTCGTCATGCCAGGTAAAATGATCGATATCTGCCACACGGGAAGCTGTTCCCGGACGCCGCTCCGCATAGAACGCAAACGGGTCTGCTTTATAGAGATAATCTCCACTCTCCGTCTCGATCAGATATTTATACATGCAGCCTTCCTTTAAACCGGGAACAAATACTTCATAAATTCCCAGTGGCTCCAGCCGGTTCATGTGATAGCCGTCGCTTCCCCAGCAGTTAAATTC
>CAVFMZ010000149.1:0-4950 GCA_963623675.1 Firmicutes bacterium CAG:176
GCTTTATGTTCTCCTGTCACAGAATATTCTACCCATTCTGCAATGTTTACCACATGATCGCCAATACGTTCAAAATATTTGGCAATCATCATCATATCGATACAAAGCTCGCCTTCTTCCGGATTTTTGGCAATTTCCTGAATCAGTTCTTTTTTGATCTGATTAAACAGTTCATCCACACTGTCATCCTCGTTCATGACTTTTCTGGCGAGCAGCAGATCTTTTTTTACGAAGGCGTCAATACTGTCAGTGAGCATACTCATGGCTGACTCTGCCATCTGCTGGATATGCACATGCTGAGTCAGCTCACTGTTCTCCAGAAATTTGGTAATGTCCGCAATATCAGAAGCCTGATCGCCGATACGCTCCATATCGGAAATCATTTTCAGGGCAGCGGAAATATTTCTCAAATCTCTTGCTACCGGCTGCTGCTGTAAAAGAAGCTTCATGCAGAGACTCTCAATCTCACGCTCTTTGTTATCAATCTCATATTCCGTCAGAAATGCTTTCTGTCTGGCCTGTTTGTCGGAATTTAAAAGGGCTGTCATGGCGTCTGCCACTGCCTCTTTACAGAGGGCACCCATATCAACCAGGTCTTCATTTAACTGTAACAGCTGCTGTTCAAATTTATTTCTCATAGCATCAACCAAACCTTCCTGTGATATAATCTTCTGTTCTCTTATCCTTCGGCATGGAGAACAATTTTTCCGTGTTATCAAATTCTACCACTTCGCCCAGCAGGAAAAACGCCGTGTTATCGGAAATACGTGCCGCCTGCTGCATATTGTGGGTAACCATAATAATGGTATAATCTTTCTTCAGTTCCAGTGCCAGATCTTCGACTTTGGAGGTGGAGATCGGGTCCAGTGCGGACGTGGGCTCATCCATCAGAAGTACTTCCGGCTGCACCGCCAGGGCACGTGCAATGCAGAGACGCTGCTGCTGTCCACCGGACATGCCAAGCGCGCTCTTCTTCAGACGGTCTTTGACTTCGTCCCAGATAGCTGCACCGCGGAGTGATTTTTCCACGATATCATCCAGCTGGCTCTTATTATGAATGCCATGGGTTCTCGGTCCGTAAGCAATGTTGTCATAAATGCTCATCGGAAAAGGATTCGGCTTCTGGAATACCATACCGACTCTCTTTCTGAGCACAGTCACGTCGATATTCTTATAGATATCCACGCCATCCAGCGTCACCTCACCGGTGATCTTACATCCTTCCACCAGATCGTTCATCCGGTTCAGGGATTTTAACAGGGTAGATTTTCCGCATCCGGACGGTCCGATAAAAGCGGTGATCTCCTTTTCCGGAATATCCAGATTGATATTTTTTAATGCATGGAAATCATCATAATAGAGATCCAGGCTAGATATGTTGAATTTTCCCATAATTCTCTTAGCTCCTTGTAAACTTCTTCGCCACAAATGCGGAAAGGGCATTGATTAACAGTACCATGATCAGAAGTACCACTGCGGTTGCATAAGCCTGCTCCATATAAAGTCCTTCATTTAACAGGGCATACATGTGAATGGCCAAAGTACGTCCGGATGCCATTATATCGAAGATCGGAATGCCGCAAAGTTTGGTTGTCGGAATACCGGCTACTGTACCAGCGGTATAGATCAAGGCCGCAGTCTCACCGGTAATACGTCCGATGGCAAGAATCACACCTGCCAGAATTCCGGGAATCGCACTTGGCAGAATGATGACGAACACTGTTCTTAATTTACCTGCTCCCAGTCCAAAGCTTCCCTCCCGATAAGAATCCGGTACGGATTTCAGTGCCTCCTCAGTAGTTCTCATTATAGACGGCAATACCATAATTGCCAGAGTCAGGGCACCGCTCAACATGGAATATCCCCAGTGGAGAGCCACACCGAACATCAGATATCCAAACAGACCGTAGACGATGGACGGAATACCCGACAGGGTCTCTGTAGTCATGCGGACAATTTTTACCAGTTTATTTCCTCTCTTTGCATACTCTACCAGATAAATCGCAGAAAATACGCCAACCGGTACTGCAAAAAGAAGGGCTGCAAAGGTCATGACAATGGTATTGATGATAGCCGGCATCATGGATACATTATCCGTATTATATTCCCAGGCGAAGAGGCTTGGTTTCAGGTATGGAATTCCCTTGATCAGGATATAACCGATCAATGCCACCAGAATTGCGGTGGTAAGTATTGCTGATAACCAGACCAGGGTTCTCAAGATACCGGCTGTGATTTTCTGATTTCTTGTATTATCCATTGCTTTCTCCCTTCTTAATCAGCGAGAACAGCAGGTTAATGATGAGGATGAAGACAAACAGTACCACACCGGTAGCAATCAGTGCCTCTCTGTGAAGACCTGCTGCATATCCCATTTCCAGTACAATGTTGGCCGTCATAGTACGCACGCCTGCCAGCACACTGCCCGGAATCACCGGCTGGTTTCCTGCTACCATGATGACCGCCATGGTCTCTCCGATGGCACGGCCCACACCCAGGATAACGCCTGCCATAATTCCGGATTTTGCTGCCGGAAGCACCGCACAGAAAACGCTTCTCTCATGGGTATCACCCAAGGCCAGTGCTCCTTCATAATAGCTTTCCGGCACGGCACGGATGGCACTCTCGGATACCCCGATAATGGTCGGCAGAATCATAATTCCAAGCAGTACAGACGCCGTCAGCACTCCTTTTCCGCTGGTTCCGGTCAGTTGCTGGATCATCGGCACGATCACCACCAGTCCGAAAAATCCATAGACAATGGAAGGGATTCCTGCCATCAGCTCAATGGCAGGCTTCAGAATCGGGTACAGCTTCTTCGGGCAGAATCTTGCCATAAAGACTGCACACAGGATTCCAATGGGAACTCCCACGATAATGGCTCCTGCGGTTACATAGATACTTCCCACGATCATGGGAAAAATACCAAATATCTCATTCATCGGTTTCCATTTGGTTCCTGTCAGGAAGGCAAGCGGTCCGATCTTCGCGATTGCCGGCAGACCATTGGCAAAGAGGAAAATACAGATCAGTGCCACTGCCAGAATCGATACGCATGCAGCAATCAGAAATACAATGTGCATGACTTGTTCCTTGATGTCTTTCATATAGACGCTCCACTCTTTAAAAGGAAAGGGTGAAACCTGTTGTTTTCACCCTTTCTGTCAGTTCTCATCTGTCTTGCTCGATTTACTGTGCGATTTCAGACCAGTCGGTAGTTGCTCCGGTGTAGATATTCAGGACATCATCCGTTGTCAGCTCATCGATGGTGTTCTCTTTGTTTACGATAACTGCGATACCATCAAGTGCGATGACCTGTCCGTTCAGTTCAGCTGCTTCTTCATCTTTCAGCTCTCTGGAAGCCATTCCAATGTCATAGGTTCCGTCGATAGTGGAAGTCATACCGGTCGTGGAATCACTCTGCTGTACTTCGATGGTTGCGTTCGGGTTTACCGCTGCATAAGCCTCTTTCAGTTTCTCCATAACCGGGGTAACGGAAGAAGAACCACCGACAGTAATCTTGCCTTCCGGTTTCTCACCTGCATAGGCACCGGTATTGCCTTCACTTACATATCCGTTCTCTTCTACCACTGCCTGACCCTCTTCGCTTAAGATATAGTCAATGAAATCTTTTGCAAGACCGGTCGGTTCTCCTTTGGTTGCGATATTAAACGGACGGGATACTTTGTATGTACCATCTTTTACGTTCTCTGCGGTAGCCTGTGCTCCGTCGATCAGAACTGCTTTTACCTGGCTCTCATCCAGAGATCCTAAAGATACATATCCGATTGCATTTTTGTTGCCTGCTACAGTGGTCATCATAACAGAAGTGCTGTTGGTGATCTCTGCGCTGTCGATGGTGTTGTCTACTTTGTTTCCATCTGCATCTTTCTGCTCGATACCGAACAGCTCGATGAATGCGCCTCTGGTTCCTGAACCATCCTCACGAGAAAGTACGGTGATGGCTCCGCTCATGGAACCTGCTGCTGCGGTATCTGCTGCATCTGCAGTGCTGTCTGCGGTGGTATCAGCTGCTGCATCTGTGGTGCTCTCTGCTGCTGCGGTATCATTGGAGCTGCTTCCACATCCTGCTACGGAAGCTGCTGTCATTGCCATAATCATCATTGCTACGATTGTCTTTTTCATAATAGATTTTCTCTCCTTCATACGAATGAACTGATGTGTTTGTTTTGTACCTGTTCCTCAAGTACAAGACAGATCATAAAGGAGAAATGTAAAATCCATTATCGCCATTTCGTGAAATATTTGTAAAATATGATTTTACATAAAGTACGCTCAAACGCAAAAAGTACCCGTATGTGAGCGGGACTGCGGACGTTCCTTTCACATACGGGTACTTTTTTATAGTTCTTCTGTTTTGTAAGTAGTATATCCTTCGTAATAGTAACTGTGGTCGATACCTTTCATATAGACCTCACGACTGTCTACATCATCCGTCAGTGCCTCTTTCAGAAGCACTTTGATCTCCACATCTTTGATGGGACTTCGTTCCATGGCAAGGAGATAATCTTCTTTATCTACCTTACTCCAGTCCACCACTTTACCGATTTCTTTTTTCAAAATATGATCCAGCCAGATACGGGTGCTTCTCCCATTTCCTTCCCGGAATGGATGAGCCACATTCATTTCCACATATTTTTCGATGATTTCATCATACGTGGACTGCGGCATTTTCTCAATATTGCCAAGCGCCGCCTCCAGATACATGACCGGAGCGAATCGGAAATTGCCTTTCGCCAGATTTACCGTACGTATTTTCCCTGCAAAATCATATAATTCTTCAAACAGACACTTATGAATCTCCTGTAATGCAGCAAAGGTTCCTGCCTCCAGACTGTCAAGCGTTCCGCTTTCAAATAACCACAATGCCTTTTTCTTACTGATTTTCTCTTCCTCACGGGCAAGCTCCGCCGAATCAGTAATACCTAA
>CAVFMZ010000150.1:0-4928 GCA_963623675.1 Firmicutes bacterium CAG:176
CTTCTGACACCTGAAAATCCAGTCCCATAAATTCCTGATGACCGGTCAGATGCTGCAGCGGGATATGTGCTGCCCGCTTCCTGATCTGACTGAGATACCGATTCTCCTCATCTTCAGAAATGGTTTTGCCGGAATCCATCAGATAACGGGTTCTGGTCACCTGCAACGTCTCTTCCATGAGATACCAGGCGTCCATTTTCCAGTCGTCAATCCCTGCTGCCTGAAGCAGTTCTTCCCCTTCTGTCAGTAATTCCCGGAGCGTCAATATTCCATCTCCTCCGCACCACTGAACAGCTCACTGTCAAGACTGGGCACTTCCACTTGATTCGTGTCCACATCAAGATCCGGAATTTCCACATCCTGTTTCTCCGCAGCTTCTGCTTTTGCAGGTACATCAGATGGATATCCCAAAAATGCTCTCCAGTCAAAAACCGCTTCCACAGCGGCAATGGCTACTTCGATCATATCGTCATCCGGTTCTTTGGTGGTCAGCTTCTGCATGCCCTTTCCCGGAAGACTTAACAGTTTCACCAGCGGATTCTCGCTTCTTCCGGCCAGACGGATGAACTCATAGGAAACGCCTGCAATCACCGGAACCAACAGGATACGGAATACTACCCGCAGAGCCGGGGATTCTACCCGGATAAAAATAAAGAAAATGATGCTGATGATCATGACAATAAACAGAAAACTGGTACCACAGCGTGCATGATAACGGGAACTTTTCCGTACATTTTTTACATTCAGTTCCCGTCCGCGTTCAATGCAGTTGATGCATTTATGCTCCGCGCCGTGATACATATAGGTCCGCCTGATATCCTTCATGCAGGAAATAAGCACCACATACAGGGTGAACAGTCCCAGACGGATGACACCCTCCACAATGGCCAGCAGCGTGTTGGATACAATGTATTTGCGGAAAAATCCAGAGATCACATAGGGCAGAACCATGAACACAGCCACAGCCATAATGACGGAAAATGCCACCGTGCAGCCCATGACAACTTTTTCTGCTTTTTCACCAAATACTTTATTCAGGAACTTTTCCAGTTTGCCCGGTTCCTGATCCTGCTCTTCATCCTCGTAAAAGCTGGCAGAATAGCTTAAGCTCTCCATGCCGAGGATCAGAGAATCTATAAAATTTACCATACCACGGATCAGCGGCAGCTTCGCCCACGGCTTGTCCGCTGCGATGCCTTTGTACACTTCGGTGTGCACCTCGATCTGTCCGTCCGGTTTTCTTACGGCCACGGAGTATTTCTCCTTGTTTTTCATCATGATGCCTTCCAGCACCGCCTGGCCGCCAATTCCTGATGGTCTCAAATTTTCACACGTCCTTTATATAACTATAAATGAAAGTCAGTTGTTCCGTGCCGTTGGCACTCCTGCAACACTTCTATAGAAAAACGGGTTGAGATTAATCATAACCTCAACCCTACTTTCCGCAATCTTATTTAATACCGTATTTGCGATTGAACTTATCGATACGTCCGCGAGCTGCTGCTGCTTTCTGCTGTCCGGTGTAGAACGGATGGCATTTGGAGCAGATCTCTACGTGGATATCTGATTTGGTAGAACCTGTTACGAAAGTGTTTCCGCAGTTGCAGGTTACAGTTGCCTGATAGTAGTTCGGATGGATTCCTTCTCTCATTGATTTTCACCTCTTCTTATTATTCGTGAACTTCCAGCTGTCGCTGATTCCCGGCCAATGCCGCTCCGATGTTTCCACGGCAAGATATCCCGGGCTATCCCTGCAAGTCCCTACAGGTATTTACTTACATTAGCCTTATGATTATAGCACAGCATGTACTATCATGCAAGATCTTCTTTGGGATATTTTTTAGAAAAATCTTGTCTTTTTGGCGTTCTGTGCGAATTCCTCATTGTTCTTCGTCTTTGCAAAGAGGTTCAGGATGGTCTCTACCGCGTCATCGGCTTTCATTCCATTTAATGCCTTACGGATATTATCCATCGCCTGCTGCTCCTCAGAATTCAGAAGCAGATCCTCTCTTCTGGTACCGGACTTCGGAATATCAATGGCCGGGAACACTCTCTTCTCAGACAGCTTTCTGTCCAGAACCAGCTCCATGTTACCGGTACTCTTGAACTCCTCGTATACCACATCATCCATCTTGCTTCCGGTATCCACCAGCGCCGTTGCCAGAATGGTCAGGCTGCCGCCCTCTCTCATATTTCTGGCTGCACCAAAGAAACGCTTCGGCATATGAAGAGCTGCCGGGTCAAGACCACCGGATAAGGTTCTGCCACTGGGCGGAACGGTGAGGTTGTAAGCCCTGGCCAGTCTTGTAATACTGTCCAGAAGGATCGCCACATCGCGTCCGGATTCTACCAGACGTTTTGCACGCTCGATGACCATCTCGGAAATTCTCTTATGACGCTCTGCCAGTTCATCGAAGGTGGAGTATACGACTTCCACATTTTCACCGGAAATTGCCTCTTTTACATCCGTAACCTCCTCCGGACGCTCATCGATCAGAAGGATAATGAGGTACATCTCCGGGTTGTTGGTGGTGATGGATTTTGCCACGTCTTTTAAAAGGGTCGTCTTACCTGCCTTAGGCGGGGAAACGATCATTCCACGCTGTCCTTTTCCGATAGGCGCAATCTCATCCACAATACGGACTGCCATGCTGCCGCCTTCCCGCTCCAGACGGATTCTCTCGTTGGGGAAAACCGGGGTCAGATCTTCAAAATTCGGTCTCTTTGCATTGACGTCCGGCGCCAGTCCGTTGACGTCTTTCAGATAAAGAAGGGCGCTGAATTTTTCACGCTCGGTTTTTACTTTGGTATTACCGGTGACAATATCTCCGGTCTTCAGGTTAAAGCGGCGGATCTGTGCCGGTGACACATAAACGTCATGATCGCCCGGCAGATAATGGTCGCTTCTGATAAATCCAAATCCATCGGACATGACTTCCAGCACACCTGTCACGGTCTGTCCGCTGTCCAGCTGCTCCAGATCGGCAACGCTTTTTCCGGTCTCTGCCGCCTGTGCCTTCACTCTCTCTGCCGCTGCTGCCTTCTGATCAGCCTCCAGCATGGCGTCAATCACCGCTTCCTTCCGCATGGTGCTTGTTCCCTTAATGCCTCTGTTCTTCGCCACATCGCGCAGAACTGCCAGTGAAAGGGATTCGTACTTTTCTCTCATATCTCCTGCCATAAATTCCTCCTGTTATGATCACTGTGTATTCCTGTTCTGTTTTTCTTCGGGAAAGCCTGTACCTGATCCGATACGGCTGTCTGAAAGAATTGGTTTTATTTTTGATTCTGCATTGTCTTTAGTATACTATCTTTCGCTTCAAATGAAAAGCGAAACTTTTGAGAAATCATTGATTTTTGTATTTTCCTATGGTAGATTGAAGACATGAATTTATGGAATGACAAACCCTACCACTCACTGGATTACGAATTAAAAAGCCGCTTTGGAGAAAAGGTATACCGGCTGGCCTTAAACGGAGGCATGACCTGCCCCAACCGTGACGGGATCATCGGCCGCGGCGGCTGCATTTTCTGCAGTGCAGGCGGTTCCGGCGATTTTGCCGCCCCTGCCTCTCTGTCCATTACAGATCAGATTCATGCAGGGCAGAAGCTCTTATCTGCCAAACGCCCCGTCCGAAAATACATTGCCTATTTCCAGGCGTTTACCAACACCTATGCACCGGTTCCCTATCTGCGTTCCATTTTTATGGAAGCGATGGAACAGCCCGAAATCGAAGTGCTGGCCATTGCCACGCGCCCGGACTGTCTGGAGCCTCCGGTTGTGGAACTTCTGGAAGAATTAAACCGGATCAAACCGGTCTGGGTGGAGCTGGGACTGCAGACCGTTCACGAAGATACTGCTGATTTCATCCGGCGCGGGTATCCGCTTTCCGTCTATGAGGACGCTGTACGGCGGCTCCGGAATGTAGGTCTGGAAGTCATCACCCACGTGATTCTGGGACTTCCGGGGGAAGGTCACGAACGGATGCTGGATACTGTCCGGTATTTGAACGCAACTGACACCCAGGGCATCAAGCTCCAGCTGCTTCATATTTTAAAAGGAACAGATCTGGCAGACTACTATGCCGCACATCCTTTTCCTGTATTTACCATGGAGGAATATGTAAGCATGGTGGTAGACTGTGTGGAGATTCTCCGTCCGGACATGGTCGTTCACCGTCTCACCGGTGACGGGCCGAAGGATCTTCTGATCGCGCCCACATGGAGTCTTGCCAAACGTCAGGTGCTTAATACCATCCACCGGGAATTCCGGCTCCGGGATACCTGGCAGGGAAAATATGTTCATTTATAAAAAAGGGGGAGGAGATTTCTTATGGCAGATACATTGACACTCTATAAGCTGATTATCCTGAAAATGCTGGATCAGGCGGACACTCCGCTGACCGGTGCTCAGATTACGGATTTTATTCTGGAAAAAGAGTACACCAATTATTTCACCCTTCAGCAGGCACTTTCAGAAATGACAGAGACCGGACTTGTGACGGTTTCTTCTACAAAGAAGAGTTCCCTCTACCGGATCACCGACACCGGAAAACATACTCTTACTTATTTCGGGGACATGGTATCCGATACCATCTGTGACGAAATCAGGGAATTTCTGCAGGAACACCAGATCGAAATCCGTAATGTGCTGTCCAATGTTGCGGATTACTTTCCCTCCAACGACGGCGGCTATCTGGTACGCTGCCAGATACGAGAGCAGCATTCTACCTTAATTGAACTGACTCTTTCCGTCCCTTCCAAGCAAGAGGCGGAGTCCGTCTGTCAGAACTGGCAGACAAAAAACGAATTGCTCTATGCTTATGTTATGAAGGAGCTGCTGTGACAGGGACATAAAAAGAAGCCGGCATTCTCTGCCGGCTTCTTTTTATGTCCCTGTTCTCAATCTGTGAATATCCTGTGCCAGC
>CAVFMZ010000151.1:0-4926 GCA_963623675.1 Firmicutes bacterium CAG:176
GCTCAGACCGGATAATGTTGCCTTTTACCGGGATGGTAACCTCGATCTTCTGGCGCTCTTTCTCAACGCTTAAGGTTACATGAACTTCGGTATCAGGAGTAAAATACCGCTCCAGCTTTCCCAACTTCTCCGTCACCGCAGAACGAAGACCCTCAGTAATGTCCAGATTTTTACCGCTAATAATATAACGCATAAAATCACTCCTTTACTTTTTGATGTTGCTTGTATTATACCATTTTTCGCCCTATTGTGCAATGAATTTCACAGTCTCTTCATAATTCATGGGACCTCCGAAAATGTCCAGCGCACTGCCGATGGTGACGTTCAGACGGTTCCTTCCAAGCTCCTTTAACTGGCTTAAATCTTCGAAGTTTCCAACGCCTCCTGCATAAGTAACCGGAATACCTTCCCACGCACCCAGCATCTCTGCCAACGGCTTTTCGATGCCTTTTGCCCTGCCTTCCACATCCACCGCATGGATCAGAAATTCCGCGCAGCACTCCGATAATTCATCCAGCACTGCAGTGTTCAATACCACATCTGTGAACTTCTGCCAGCGGTCCGTGACAATATAATAGTCCTCCCCTTTTTTCCGGCAGCTCAGATCCAATACCAGATGTTCCGGACCTACCGCTTTTACCATCTGCTCCAGATGCTCCCGATCCATCTTTCCATCCCGGAATACGTAGGAAGTCACAATTACATGGCTGGCTCCTGCTTCCAGATAATCGGCTGCATTTTCCGGATGAATGCCGCCTCCGATCTGCAGTCCTCCCGGATAGGTCCGAAGTGCACCCAGCGCCTGCTGTCTGGTAGCCTCATAATATTCACTGCCCTCCTTATTTAGCAGAATCACATGCCCGCCGCGGATTCCCTGCTTCCGATACAGTCTGGCATAAAACGCCGCATCCTGCTTTGATACAAAGTTTTCGCTGACCTGATTGCCCTCATCTTTCAGGCTTCCGCCTATAATCTGCTTTACCTGTCCATTATGTATGTCTATACAGGGTCGGAATTCCATTTTTTCTTGTACCTGTCCCTTTCTTCTATATACAGTTTCCGCCGGTCAGAAACTCTGCCGGCGGATTCTATTTCTCTATGCATTTGTTTATTCAGCGTCTGTGACATTCTCTCCGTTTCCATCTCCGGCTGCAGCATCATCCACTCCATCCATCAACGTATCACCGGTCTCAGTCACTCCATTTACCAGATCGTCCACCACATCATTGGCGTCTCTTCCGATCTCTTCCAGAAGTCCGTCTCCATCTACGTCCGTATGGTCGTAAATGCCGTCGCCGTCCGTGTCAAAGAGAATCTCATCAAAAGGTCTTCCGTCAATGCCTACATTGCCGTTGTCTCCTTCTGATACTCCGTCGTTGTCCATGCCCGCAGTGTTATTTTCGCTGGCATTATTATCATTGGTAGTACCTCTGTTGCTACCGCAGGCTGCGGTCATACAGAGTGTTGCCAGTAACAGCATCATCAGGCAGTGTCTCTTTAACTGTTTCATAAAAAGTCTCTCCTTTTCCTTAACCTTGCTGTTACTAATATGGACAATTATTCTGTTTTTATGCACGTTTTTCCATGAAATCAGGATTTAAGCCTGCGCGTCAATCACATCGCTCATGTTGTAATATCCGGCCGGTTTGCCTGCCAGGAATTTTGCTGCCTGGATAGCTCCTTTTCCGAAAATCGCGCGGGAATAAGCCGTATGGCTGAAGGTCACTACTTCATCCGTTCCCGCAAAAATCACATCATGATCTCCTACGATAGTACCGCCGCGGACTGCGGAAATACCAATCTCTTTCTTCTCTCTCTTCTTGTGATCCTGGCTGCGGTCGTATTTGTACTCATACTCGCTGTTCAATACGCCATCGTTGATCGCGTCTGCCAGTGCCAGTGCGGTTCCGCTGGGTGCATCCAGCTTTCTGTTATGATGTTTTTCCACAATCTCAATATCAAATCCTGCCGGAACCAGAATCTTGGCTGCATCCTGCAGAATCTTCATGAGCATGTTAATTCCCAGGGACATATTGGCAGATTTGAGCACTGCTACCTCTTTGCTTGCCTCTTCCACTGCTGCCAGCTGTTCTTCGGAAAGTCCTGTAGAACAAAGTACCACCGGCATCTTTTTCTCTACGCAGTATTTAATTAGTCCATCCGCTGCTTTTGCGGATGTGAAATCAATAATCACATCAGCCTCTACGGTACAGACCTGAAGATTCGGAAATACCGGATATCCGTTATCACGGCAGTCCACCGGATCCACACCTGCTACAATCTCAATCTCCGGATCTTCACTGATCAGTCCGGTAATTACCTGACCCATATGGCCGTTGCAGCCATGCATAATTGCTTTTACCATTGGTTTAGTTCTCTCCTTTTGCCTTAATGCCAAATGCGTCCATTGCTGCTTTCAGTTCTTTCTGATGCTCTTCTTCCATCTCGGACAGCGGCATACGGAGCGGACCTGCTTCCCATCCCAGCATATTCAGGGCTGCCTTTACCGGAATCGGGTTTACTTCACAGAACAGTTTCTCAATAACCGGAAGCGCACGGAGCTGAAGCTCACGGCTTCCTGCCACATCCCCATCCATGAATTTTGCTACGATATCGTGGGTTTCTCTCGGAGCCACATTGGAAAGTACGGAAATGACACCTTTTCCGCCCAGAGACAGGATCGGCACAATCTGATCGTCATTTCCGGAATAAATATCAATGGAATCTCCGCAGAGCTGAGCCACTTTGGCAATCTGTGAAATATTTCCGCTTGCCTCTTTGACACCTACAATGTTCTCCACATTCTTTGCCAGATATGCGATGGTTTCCGGTGTCATATTTACGCCGGTACGACTCTGAATATTATAAAGGATTACCGGAATCTTAATGGAATTTGCAATCTTTGTAAAATGGGCAATCAGACCTTTCTGTGTTGCCTTATTGTAGTACGGGCTTACCAGCAGTACGCCGTCCACACCGTATTTTTCTGCTTCCTGGGACAGATATACGGCAGTTTCAGTACAATTAGAACCGGTACCTGCCACGACCGGAATTCTTCCTGCTACTTTTTCTGCTGTGAAACGAATTGCCTCCAGATGCTCCTCATGGGTCAGCGTAGATGACTCACCTGTGGTTCCACAGATAATAATGGCATCGGTTCCATTGGCAATCTGATACTCAATGAGTTCCTCCAGCTTCGGATAATTTACCGCTCCTGTTTCTGTCATGGGTGTAACAATTGCAACACCTGCACCTGTAAAAATTGACATGTTTTTCCCCTCCTGATCTTTGGTTATCATTAGTTTATGAGATAAAAAAGAGGCGTACCAGTGGACGCCTCTGCAGAATACCAGTTCGGGATCTGTTCCCTTCTCTTTCATATCTGTCCGGATAGCGCTTCATCTGTACACGATGACAGTCATAGGATTCTTCACCCTATGCCCAAGAACCAGATTTACAGGCTTACCGGCCTTTCGGCGCTCGTCCCTTTCCGCCGCATTCGCCTGTGCCTGCACACATCCAACGACATACTCTTGATTCGCGCGACCTCTATCTCTTTATTCATTGACTTCAATATAGCATCTATCTATTTCTTTGTCAACACGCGGAATCGGTTTCCTTCAATGCGGTAATCTGATACACATTATCCGCCCATTCCATCATTTCCGGACATAATTGAATTCCGGTAAAAATCAGTTCCGTATCCTCTGCATTTTCCAGCAGTGCATGGATCTCTTCCACAGTGGCAATCCCCTGTTCCACCAGTCCCAGCACTTCATCCAGAATCAGCACGTCGCATTCTCCGGTTGCCAGAACTTTCTTTGCAAAATTCAATCCATTCCGCAGATTCGGAATCTCCTCTTCTCTTTCCTGTGGAGTCAGATCTTCAAAAGAATCTTCTCTTTTCTGAAAACGGAACATCTTAATCTCCGGCTCAAGACGCTGAATAAAGCTGATCTCCTCCGGATGCCTTCCCTTCAGAAACTGTACAACAAATACGGAGCGGCCTCTGCTTGCTTCCCTGATGGCCTGCCCAACGGCTGCGGTTGTCTTTCCTTTGCCGCTTCCGCAATAAATCTGCAGTTTTCCCTCTTTCATAGCATCCTCACATTTCTGAACATGAAATAGAATTCGTATTTTTTTATCTTACACTAGCCAGCCTGCAAATGCAAGGTAAAAAAAGGAGCCTCCCCCCGGCTTATCTCCTCCAGCCGGGCAGGAAGCTCCTCTTCTACGCATGAAACAATGCTGCCACTGCCACATCATATTCCGGTACTCCGCTGGAACTCCAGAGAAGTTCTATGCCCAGATTCTCTTTCACCATTCTGGCAAAATCAAATCCAAACGCGGTAATGGAATAACGCCGCAATTCCGGATACCGGCACTTTTCTCCATCCCTTCTGGCACATTTACTGCAAAGGATGCATCTTCCCGCTCCAATGCAGGTACCTTCAGGAAATTCTTTTTCCAGCTCCAGCAATGTAAGCAGAAGATTCCGTTTCACCTTCTCATACGTCTGATTTCTCAGCTGCTGTGCTTTCTCCGGAGTGTCAACCGTCTTCCGGACTTCTTCCGGGTACTTCACTTTTACCCCGATCAGAAATCCTTCTGAAAATTTTTTCAGATAGGCATCTGCCTCCGGTACACCCGGAGGGCAGGACCACACCTTGCCATAATCAGGACAAAGCTTGCAGGCCTCCCTCACCGGTTCCGGATTCCAATACTGGGTAAGCAGCCGTTCAACACTGATTTTTCTGACCTGGACTTCCAGATCATACGGGATCTGTCCCACGGCAGCCACCTCTTTTCTTCGTTTTTTATGCCAGATCTGCCCAGTTTGCCGGATATACGAAATATGCATATCTGGTCTTGTTCGGGGTCTGGAAGTGGATATGGCTGTTCTTCGGGATGTAAATAATCTGTCCC
>CAVFMZ010000152.1:0-4900 GCA_963623675.1 Firmicutes bacterium CAG:176
GGAAAAGAACGGCAAGGCCGCCCGTCCCAAGTATCATGTCCTGTTTCCGGTGGCAGAGTATACCGACCCAGCGTTCTATGCAGCGGTCAAGAGTGCCATCCAAAAGAAGTATCCGTTCTTTGATGATAATGCCGTGGATGCGGCGCGCTTCTTCTTCGGGACAAGCTGTACGGAAGATGATGTGGTATGGCATGACGGCTTTCTTCAGATTGATGAAGACCTGGATGAAACCGATATGCTGGAACAGGAAGATGCGGTGATGCCTATCTACATGGGCGGTTCTATCGCAGAGGGCAGCCGTAATAACACGATGTCCCATTTTGCAGGGAGAGTGTTAAAGAAGTTCGGCATCACGGATAAGGCGCATCAGCTGTATATGGAACGTGCAGAGAAATGTGAGCCTCCGCTGCCAAAGTCCGAGCTGGATACCATCTGGAAGAGTGCCGTGAAGTTCGCAAAGAAGGTTCAGCAGCAGAATGGCTACATTCCGCCGGATAAATTCAACGATGAGTTCGGTTCCGGCAGTATGAAGCCGGAGGATTACTCTGACATCGGTGAAGCAAAGGTGCTGACAAGGGAAAATGCAGACTGCCTGCGTTACACAAATGCCACAGGATTCCTTACTTATTGCGGAGACCGCTGGCATGAGGACAGCCAGAAGGCACTGGGAATCACAGAGAACTTCCTCGACCTTCAGCTTGCAGATGCAGAGGAGGCCATCAAAAAGGCAGAAGAGGCATTGATTGCAGCGGGCGTATCGGAGGAGGCTGTCCGTGCAGGCGGTAAGACTCTGGAAAAGGCAGTACCTACCGCACAGCTTGGTCTGCTGTATGCTCTGGCAGGAGCACAGAGCTATTACAAGTTCGTCATGAAATATCGCAACTATAAGAACATCGTCAATACCCAGAATGCCGCAAAGCCGATGCTTGCCATTGATGTTTCGGAGCTGGATTACGATGCAGAACTTCTGAATACACCGGAGCAGACCTATGACCTTACAAAGGGCATGGCAGGAGCGCATCCCCACGATCCGGATGACCTGATTACGAAGGTAACCAATTGTTCTCCCAGTGATGAAGGCATGCAGCTGTGGCTGGATACATTGGATATTTTCTTCTGTAATGACATGGAACTCATCACTTATGTACAGGAAATCGTAGGTATGGCAGCTGTCGGCAAGGTATACGCAGAGCACATGATCATTGCTTATGGTGGCGGTGCAAACGGCAAATCCACCTTCTGGAACACCATCGCCAGAGTCCTTGGCAACTACTCCGGCAAAATCTCTGCAGAGGCTCTGACCATGAACTGCAAGCGAAACGTAAAGCCGGAGATGGCAGAACTGAAAGGCAAGCGACTCATCATTGCATCGGAGCTGGAGGAAGGCACGAGGCTCAATACGGGGATGGTAAAGCAGCTGTGCAGTGTAGACCCTATCGAGGCAGAGAAGAAGTACAAGGATCCGTTCCATTTCGACCCATCGCACACATTGGTGCTGTATACCAATCACCTGCCGAAGGTCTCGGCAAACGATGACGGTACATGGCGCAGACTCATTGTCATTCCCTTCAATGCGAAGATTACAGGCAAATCCGATATCAAGAACTTCTCGGATTACCTGTTTGAGCATGCGGGGGCTGCCATCATGAAGTGGATCATTGAAGGTGCGGAGATTGCCATCAATAAGGGCTTTAAGTTCACCGAGCCGAAGGTGGTGGTAGATGCCATCAATGCCTATCGTGAGAACAATGACTGGCTGGGGCAGTTCATTGAAGAGCACTGCGACATCGACCCGTCTTATTCCGAAAAATCCGGAGAACTGTATCAGCAGTACCGCCTGTCCTGCATCCAGTGCGGGGAATTTGTCAGAAGCACTTCTGATTTCTACGGAAGTCTGGAAAAGGCAGGGTTTGGCCGCCGCAGGACAAATGGTGGGAGGATGATCGTGGGGCTGAAGCTGAAAGACGGACAGGACTTTCTGGAGTAATGCGTGACAGTCGATACGGCACTTACTGCGGTTTCTGCGGTAAGTGCTGTGTCGGTGGTGACAGTGCGAGTGAAGAAATTCTGGCTAAAAACTGTCCAAATGACGGTTGAGTCAGTCATTTTGGCAAAGTCAGTCCTACTGAAACTATAAATAGTGTCACTCGTGTATCTCTATATATAAAAGTCCTATATGAGATAAAAAAATATTCTATATAGAGGTTTTAAGAAATGACAGTCGCGAGTGACACGGCTTAAAAATCCCCCTGATGAAAGGAGTCAGCCGTGAAAGAAAAACAGATAGAAAAGCAGTTAACTGTGGAAGTCAAAAAGCGTGGAGGCATTTGTCTGAAATGGGTATGTCAGGGCTTTGATGGAATGCCCGACCGTCTGGTCTTTCTGCCGTACAGGAAGTTTGGCATGGTGGAGTTAAAGGCACCGGGCGAAAAGCCGAGACCGCTGCAGGTCTCAAGACACAGGCTTTTGGAAAAGCTGGGATTTCACGTCCATGTGATTGATGACCCGGCACAGATTGGAGGTGTCCTTGATGAAATTCAATCCTCATGAGTACCAGAGGTATGCAATCGAATATATCAAATCCCATCCGGTAGCAGCCATTCTGCTTGGATGCGGTCTGGGGAAAACGAGCATTGCCCTGACTGCCATTGACGATATGCTGCATGACAGCTTTGAAGTGCGGAAGGTGCTGATTGTAGCACCCATCCGTGTGGCAAAGGTCTCATGGCCGGATGAGATACAGAAATGGGATCACCTGTCAGAACTTCGGTATTCCGTGGCAGTCGGCAGTAAGGAAGAACGGCTCAGCGCCATGAAAACAGATGCTGAGATTTACATCATCAACCGGGAGAACCTGAGCTGGCTGATAGAAGAGAGCGGACTGCCGATGGATTTTGATATGTGCGTCCTGGATGAATTATCGTCCTTTAAGAACTGGCAGTCCAAGCGGTTCAAGTCTTTCATGAAGCTGCGTCCACATCTAAAACGGGTCATTGGACTGACGGGGACGCCATCCAGCAACGGTCTGATGGATCTGTTCGCAGAATTCCGGTGTCTTGATATGGGAGAGAGGCTTGGCAGGTTTATCGGGCAGTACCGCACATCGTATTTCAAGCCTGATAGGTGCAACGGCAACATCGTGTATTCGTATAAACTGCTGCCGGGAGCAGAGGAAGAAATATACCGGAAGATTTCGGATATTACGATTTCCATGAGGTCAACGGAGTTTCTTCAGATGCCCGAGCTGGTGAATTCGGAGTATACCGTTTCACTGGATGAGGATGAGCAGAAGAAATACGATGCCATGAAAAAGGATCTGATTCTTCCTCTGACCGATGGAGGAGAGGTGACTGCAGCCAATGCCGCAGCACTGTCCAACAAGCTGGTGCAGATGGCAAATGGTGCTGTGTATTCCGATGATGAGACGGTTTCGGTAATCCACGATAAAAAGCTTGATGCACTGGAGGATATTATCGAATCCGCAAATGGCAGACCAGTCCTGGTTGCTTATTGGTATAAGCATGATCTGGAACGCATCGAGGAAAGAATGAAAAAACTGAAAATCGGATATGACACGATATCATCGGATGAAAGTATCCGCAGATGGAATGCTGGAAAAATTGCTGTCGGCCTGATTCATCCGGCATCTGCCGGACACGGATTAAACCTGCAGCAGGGTGGCAGCATAATGGCCTGGTACTCCCTGACATGGAGTTTGGAGCTTTATATCCAGACTGTAGATCGCCTGTTTCGACAAGGACAGCGTGCAGAAACGGTGTCAGTCATCCATGTTATCACAAAAGGCACGATCGATGAGCGCATCATGAAGGCACTGACGGATAAGGACAATACGCAGTCAGCACTCATCGAAGCGGTAAAGGCCGAACTGTAAATCAGAGTCAACCAGAGTCAATCCGAGGAAATTTATATTTTTCGGAGGTGACCATATGATCGAGAATTATGAAAAGCTGGCAAATGCCATCATCCTGCAGGCGGTAAAGGACTACCGGGCAGCAAAGAAGAAACTGAAGAAACAACCAACGAACAAGGACGCAGAGATCATGATAAAGGATACGGAGAGGTTCTTTCGTTCTGACTGGTTTACGGCTCTCACCGATGTGGATGGTGCTGTGATTTTGAGAAAACTACAAGAGGAGTGATGGCATGACAGCGAAAGAGTATTTACATCAGGCATACCGCCTGGATCAGAGAATCAACAGTAATCTGGAAGAACTGGCGGCTCTTCGTGAAATGGCATCGAGCATTTCTTCACCGCAGTTATCAGAGAGAGTTCAGACCTCCAAACAGACGGATGCACCCTTCGTGAAGAATCTTGAAAAGATTATGGCACTGGAGGAACGGATCAATACGGAGGTCAATCTTCTGATGGAGCTTAAGGATGAGATTCGTAGGGTTATCACAGCAGTTCCCAATACCGATGAACGAATGGTTTTGAGGTACCGTTATGTACACAACTATACCTGGGAGCAGATTGGGACGGAGCTTCATGCAGATTCGAGAACTGTCCGCAGATGGCATGGCAAGGCACTGCAACATGTGATCCTGCCAAAAAATCCTGTCACAATTTAAAAAACGCCCGAAATGTCCACCTTTGTCCTAAGATGTCCATGTGCCATATGTGGTATAGTATAATCAGCAAAATAGATAAAGATGCACCAAGCCTTCATGGGAGAAATCCTGTGAGGGCTTTTCTTATGCAATCGAAGGAGGTGGCAGCAGTGCCGAGGAAACCAAAACAGCCCTGTGCCTATCCCGGATGCCCGAGGCTGTCGGATGGAAGATACTGTGAAGAACACCGAAAGCTGGTGGAGAAGAACTACGAGCAGTACAGCCGTGATCCGGCAGTGCATAAAAAGTACGGCAGAGCATGGAAGAGAAT
>CAVFMZ010000153.1:0-4869 GCA_963623675.1 Firmicutes bacterium CAG:176
AAAAGAGACCATAATCAATTTCTTGATCATGATCTCTTTCGTATTTTCCTGTTCTGTTTTATTCTCCCAGGTATGCTTTCTTCACGGCCTCGTCGTTCAGGAGGTCGGAAGCTTTTCCTTCTTTTACAATCTTACCGGTCTCCAGAACGTAGCCTCTGTCTGCAATGGACAGAGCCTTCTTTGCGTTCTGCTCTACCAGAAGAACCGTGGTTCCGCTGGCGCTGACCTGTTTGATAATGTCAAAGATCTCGTTTACGAAGATGGGGGAAAGTCCCATGGACGGCTCGTCCATCAGGATAATCCGGGGTCTGGACATCAGTGCCCGTCCCATGGCAAGCATCTGCTGCTCGCCTCCGGAGAGGGTTCCTGCAGGCTGGTTTTTACGCTCTTCCAGACGCGGGAACCGCTCGTAGACGATCTTCAGTGTATCTTCAATCTCTTTTTTATCTTTTCTTGTATAAGCACCCAGCTTCAGGTTCTGCAGGACACTTAAGGAAGGAAATACACGGCGTCCCTCCGGCACCTGGGCCAGACCGTTTTCCACGATCTTGTGGGCCGGTATCTTTGTGATCTCCTGTCCCTCAAAGGTGATGCTGCCTTTCTTGGGAGCAATCAGTCCGGAAATGGTATGAAGGATGGTTGTCTTACCGGCACCGTTGGCACCGATCAGGGCAATTACCTCTCCCTCGTTTACCTCAAAGGAGATTCCTTTGATTGCCTGGATCATTCCGTAATACACTTCCAGGTCTTTAATCTCAAGCATTGCCATTGTCGTTCCTCCTCTACTCACCAAGATATGCCGTGATGACCTTCGGATCGTTCAGCACCTCGGAAGTATCTCCGCTGGCCAGCTCCTGACCAAAGTTCAGTACCGTCAGTTTCTCGCAGATACCGGATACCAGTTTCATATCATGCTCGATCAGAAGAATCGTCATATGGAACTCATCCCTTACGAAATGAATGGTATTCATCAGTTCCTGGGTCTCATTGGGGTTCATGCCGGCAGCCGGTTCATCCAGTAGAAGCAGCTTCGGATTGGTGGCCAATGCCCTGGCAATCTCCAGCTTTCTCTGTTTTCCGTAAGGAAGGTTAGATGCCTTATAATCTGCCTCTTTCTCCAGATCAAATACCTTTAAGAGTTCCATGGCGCGCTCGTCCATGGCTTTCTCTGCTTTGTGATAAGCAGGAAGCCGAAGGATTCCGGACAGGGTAGAGTAGATATATTCCTTCTGATTGTGAAGTCCTGCCTTTACATTGTCCAGAACGGTCAGGTCAGAAAACAGACGGATATTCTGGAAGGTTCTTGCAATTCCTTCCTTATTAATCTCCATCGTCGTCTTTCCGGTAATATCCTCACCGTCCAGACTGATCTTTCCATCTGTCGGTTTGTAAACTCCGGTTAACATATTGAAAATCGTCGTCTTTCCTGCACCGTTCGGTCCGATCAGCCCGTAAAGCTGGCCTTCTTCAATGGTCATATTAAAATTATCAACTGCACGAAGTCCTCCGAAGGAGATACCCAGATTCTTTACTTCCAGCATGGGATTTTTCTCAACTGCTGCCATATTACTGTACCTCCTTTTCTTTTTTCCGAAGAGGATTCAAGCCTTCCAGACGCTCCCGGAAAGCGATTCCGCCCGGACTCCATACAAGGATCATCGTGACAATCAGGACAACTGCATAGATGAGCATACGGTAGTCGCTTAAGAAACGTAAAAGCTCCGGAAGCAGTGTCAGGATCACAGCTGCAATCACCGATCCTCGGATGTTTCCGATTCCGCCCAGTACCACAAATACCAGGATGGTGATGGACATGTTGTAACCGAAGTTCTTCGGCAGCGCAGTCAGGGTAGACAGGTTATGGGCATACAGCACGCCTGCCGCACCTGCCAGTGCTGCGGAAATACTGAATGCAAGGATTTTGTATTTTGTAATATTAATACCGATAGACTCTGCTGCAATACGATTATCACGGATTGCCATAATCGCGCGTCCGGCTCTGGAATTTACCAGATTCATCACAACGAACAGGGTGATCAGAAGAAGGATGATTCCAAGGGTGAAGTTAGAGTCTGTCGGTGCACCGGTAATACCCTGTGCACCCTTGATGATTACATCGCCGTCTGCTTCCATATTCAGGGACATAATATCTTTCATGGAAAAATGGAACCCGGCACTGTCTCTTCCCAGGTAAATCACATTGACCAGGTTCTTGATGATCTCACCGAAGGCCAGTGTTACGATGGCCAGATAGTCACCCCGCAGACGAAGTACCGGAATACCGATCAAGATACCACAGATCCCTGCACATACCACACCGATCAGCAATGCCAGAAGAAACCGTACCGTCGGTACGGTAATGGTGTCCATCATACATTTACTGAATACGGCACTGGTAAAGGCACCCACACACATAAATCCTGCATGCCCAAGGCTTAACTCACCCAGGATACCTACCGTCAGATTCAGAGATACAGCAAGGATCGAATAGACGCAAAGCGGTACCAGAAGTCCCTTCAGAAGGCTGGTCATATGGCCGGTCCGAAGGAACAGTTCACAGATAAGATAAGCGGCAACCACCATTCCATAGGTAGTCAGACTGCTCTTTGTATTCTTTGATAATTTTTTCATATTCTGCAGCCTCCCTTATACCTTTTCCTGAATCTGTTTCCCAAGAAGTCCTGTCGGCTTTACTACCAGAACTACAATCAGTACGGCAAATACGATGGCATCTGCCAGCTGGGAGGAAATATAAGCTTTACCAAGAATCTCAATAACTCCCAGAAGGATACCTCCGATAAATGCTCCCGGAATAGAACCGATCCCTCCGAATACGGCAGCTACGAATGCCTTGATACCCGGCATGGAACCGGTATACGGGGTCAGGGACGGATAAGCGGAGCAAAGCAGAACACCTGCAATGGCTGCCAGTCCGGAACCAATGGCGAAGGTCAGCGCAATCGTTGCATTGACATTAATACCCATAAGCTGTGCCGCACCATCATCTTCCGATACTGCCAACATGGCATGACCTGCCTTGGAATATTCCATAAATGCCATCAGCCCGATCATGATTACTACGCAGGCAATGACGGTTACAATCGTCACAAAGGTAATGGAAAGCGCTCCGTCAGCCAGCTGTATAGAGCCGTTTCCCACGATGGACGTAAAGGACTTTGTGTTGGCGCCAAAGATCAGAAGTGCTACGTTCTGAAGGAAATAGCTGGCACCGATGGCTGTAATCAGGACGGCCAGCTTGGACGCATGGCGGAGCGGCTTATAAGCCACCCTCTCAATCACCATACCAAGAACGGTGCAGACCACAACAGACAGGAGAATGGATACCGGAACCGGAAGTCCCATACTGTTGATGGCTACAAATGCGGCATAGCTTCCCACCATAATAATATCACCATGGGCAAAGTTCAGCATTTTTGCAATACCGTATACCATCGTATATCCCAGTGCAATGATGGCATATACACTGCCAAGACTGATGCCGTTTAATATGTAGGATACAAAATTCATACTCATTCAACTCCTTTTGTTAAGCTGTTACACAGGCATTCAGCCTATGTAAAAAATGCAGAGACGCCCTTTATCAGAACGTCTCTGCTCCGGTTATACTATATCAAACAGCACAACTCTTTCTTCGCTCATTACATAGCAGTGTAAGCACCGTCTACGATCTTCATTGCCTTCGGAGCTTTGGACGGCTCACCGTCAGCATCCCAGGTCATTCCCTCACCGGTCAGACCATCAAATGTGATCTCAGTCATGGCGGTCTTCATAGCCTCGCAGATATCAGATACGCTCATATCCGGAGTTACGCCAGCCTGTTCAGCTGCTGCCTTGATGATGTACATTGCATCATAAGCATCTGCTGCGAACTGGTTCGGGGTCTCACCGAATTTTTCTTCGTATGCAGTTACAAATGCCTGAGTCTTCTCGTCCTCAGCATCTGCTACGAACGGGGTCAGAAGCATTACGTCCTCAGTAAGAGTAGTATCGAAGTTCTCAACACCAAGGATACCATCCAGACCATCGCATCCGAAGAACATCGGTGCATATCCCATGCTGTTTGCCTGAGTCAGGATAATGGATGCCTCTGTATAATAGATCGGCAGGAATACCAACTCAGCACCTGCTTCTTTTGCTTTCTGAAGCTGTACAGAGAAGTCGGTCTTACTGTCCTCGGTAAATGCCTCAGCAGCTACGATATCAATACCCTGATTCGGAGCTTCCTCTGCGAATTTCTGATAAATTCCGCTGGAGTATACATCAGAGCTGTTGTAAATAACAGCTACCTTGGTTGCCAGATGGTTCTCACCAATATACTGTGCAGATGCAATACCCTGGTTCGGGTCAGAGAAGCATACACGGAAAGCATTCGGCTGTGCAATACTCTCTACAGCAGATCCTGACGGAGTCAGCTGGAACATGTTGTCCTCTGCGGTCTTAGCAACTACTGCGGTACACGGAGTAGAAGTTACGGTACCCATAAGCATCTGCATACCCCAGTCTTTCAGGGTATTATAAGCATTGACAGATTTCTCTGCATCATGCTCGTCATCCTCAAAACGGAACTCTACCTGATATCCGTTGATTCCACCTGCTGCATTGATCTCATCCGTTGCCATCTGTGCTGCATTCATAACAGCCTGTCCATAGATAGCTGCTCCACCGGTAATCGGTCCGATTCCGCCGATCTTGAAGACTCCGTCCGCAGATGCGGAAGCGTCAGAGCTGTCAGAAGTGGACTCTGTGGTGGATTCTGTCGTTGATTCAGCAGTATCGCTGCTGCCGCAGGCAACAACAGAAAGGGCAAGAACTGCTGCAAGAGCAAGACTTACTAACTTTTTCATAATT
>CAVFMZ010000154.1:0-4786 GCA_963623675.1 Firmicutes bacterium CAG:176
CTGGAGATGGATGCGATTTCTTCCGCAGTTATCGGTGGGACCCTGCTGACAGGTGGTGTTGGAAATGTGATTGGCACCTTCTTCGGAGTACTGATCAACGGAACCATTTCCACTCTGGTAAAAACCAACGGAAAACTTTTAAGTTCCTGGTCCAGCATTGCGGTTGCAGCACTTCTGTGCTTCTTCATCGTACTGCAGAGTATCTTTGCAAAGATTAAGGACAGCAAGAAATAAATATAAAAAATACTATAGGGAATCGCAAAAGCGATTCCCTATTTTGTTAGAACATGATAAGATAAAGTGGATATGCAGAAGAGAGGAAACTATATGAAACGATATTGTACAGGCGTCATTCTGCTGGCAATCGCTGTTCTGACAATAGCAGGATGTACGGGAAGAAAACAACAGGAAACAAAAGAACCTCTGTATAAAGATGATTTTCAGGAAGAGAATGAAGGCTACATTACCGTTGGATTTTGTCAGGTAGGTTCAGAATCCGACTGGAGAGTCGCGAATACACAATCCATCAAAAGTGTGTTTACCTCAGATAATGGATATTATCTGCTGTATGAGGATGCACAGAATAAACAGGAAAATCAGCTCAAAGCTGTCCGGAGTTTTATCCTGCAGGAAGTGGATTATATTGTGCTTGACCCTGTGGTGGAGACCGGATGGGATTCTGTCTTAAAGGAAGCAAAGAATGCGGGAATCCCCGTTATTGTGACGGACAGGAAAGTAGTCGTGGATGACGACGATCTGTATACCTGCTGGATAGGAAGCAATTTTGAAGAAGAGGGAAGAAAAGCCGGACGGTGGCTGGAAAATCATTTGCAAGTAACCGGAAGAGGGAATGATGAGATCCGGATGGTGACTCTTCAGGGAACGCTGGAGTCGTCGGCACAGCTTGGAAGAACGGAAGGGTTCTCACAGATTCTGGATGAACACGAAAACTGGGAGATGCTGGAATATCAGTCCGCAGATTTCACCCAGACAAAAGCCCAGGAAGTGATGGAACACTTTCTGAATATTTATCCGGATATTGATGTGGTGGTCTGTGAAAATGACAATATGGCATTTGGTGCCATTGATGCGATTCACGCGGCGGGCAAAACCTGCGGAAAGGACGGAGATATCATCATTATTTCTTTCGATGCGGTAAAAGCAGCGCTGGAAGCCATGATGCGGGGAGAAATCAATGTGGATGTGGAGTGTAATCCGCAGCAGGGAGACTTGGTGGATCAAATTATCCGGAAGCTGGAAGCGGGAGAGACCGTAGATAAAATCCAGTACATGGATGAGGCTTATTTTGACACATCCATGGATCTGTCAAAAATTGTGGAAACCAGAACCTATTAAATAACGGAAAAAAGGAAAAAGGCGCTTCGGCGTCTTTTTTTGTCGATGAGAAAAGGGTAAATCCGTCGTTGTTTCGCCAAAAAGAGAACCATCGCTGTGCTACTATGGAGTGCAGACGGAGGTTGGAAATAATGAGGGAAGTAACAGATAACGGAAGCATGCCGAAAAACATGCGGCAGATCGGAGAGCCGGGGACAGGAATCCGGGTTTTGGTGGAGGATTATGCCTATACCTATCTGTGCCAGCTGGCCAGAGAGAACCTTACGGGAATGAGTACGGTGATTTTACTGGGAAAGATCAGGGAAGACCAGGCAGTCTGCATCCAGGGGGCGATGGAACTGGATATGGGACAGGAGGTGAACCGATGGTTCTCCGGAGAAAACTGGAGATCAATTTTTGAAACCATGAAAACCTGGTTTGAGGATCTGGAGATCGCAGGATGGGGATTGTTAAATCCGGGATTTCCACCTGCACTGACAGAAGAATTAACGGCAGTTCATAATCGGCATTTTCCGGGAAAATACCAGGTGTTTTTCCAGATGGACATTCTGGACAATGAAGAGGTGTTTTACGTCCGCGAGACGTCAGGACTCATACCCAGAAGCGGGTATTATATTTATTACGAAAAAAATGACGCTATGCAGGCATATATGAGTGAGCAGCGGGGCGGCGCCGGGATTGAACCGGAGGGAATGATCCGGGATCGGGCAGCCATGCGGTTCCGCAGTATGATGCAGGAGAAAAAAGAACATCATTCTCAGAGAAAAGCCATGGCATTTCTCTGTACGGCGTGTACCTTTCTGGTTATGGTGATTCTGGTCATCGGAGTAACCCTGATCAATAATTATGACCGGATGACCCAGATGGAACATGCTATTTATGAACTGTCGGAAAATCTGGACGGAACAGAAGCCTCGAATCAGGAAGCAGAACCGCAGGCCAGGGAGCCGGAGGTGACAGAAGAGGCAGTGCTGGCGGAGAATCAGCAGGCGGCACAGGAAGAACAGCCTCAAGAGCAGCAGGAAGCGGCAGCGGAGGAAACTACAGAAGATTCCGCTACAGAGGAACCGGTGCAGGAGGCTGTGTCTGATCAGGTGGAGGCAGCACCGGAAGAACCAGAACAACCGGAACAGTATGAGGTTCAGCAGGGAGATACCCTGTTGGAAATCAGCAGAAGAAAGTACGGAACGGACCAGATGGTAAAAGAAATCTGTGCAGCGAACGGTCTGGAGGACAGTGATAAAATTTATGTGGGACAAACCATTGTACTTCCTTGACAGAAGATGGTATACTACTGGCAATAAAAGTTACCGAAAAGAGAAGAAAAAGATGACGATACAGCTTCTGAAGAAAAACACCGAGACAGATGGTGGGACTGATGAGTATAAAAAAAATCTCCGCAGGCACCGGCTCATAATTTTTGCAAGATGGGCGGGTGTTTTTGTGGTGCTGCTTGCCGGTATTTTTGGAATCCGGTATTATGTGGATCACAAAGTGTATACGGAATATCGGGTAGTAGCAAGTTTTGATCGCTCGGATACTATGAATACGAAATATACGGAATTCCATGGCAATGTTCTGAAATATGGCCAGGATGGAATTTCCTGTGTGGATGCCCAGAACAAGCTGATCTGGAGCCAGACCTATAATATGCAGAATCCGGTGGTGGATGTCTGCGGAAAAAGTGCAGCTGTTGCAGAAAAGAATGGAACAGAGGCTTTGATTTTTGATGAAAACGGATATGCAGGAAGTATACAGACGACGCTTCCCATCCGGGAGATTTCCGTATCATCTCAGGGAGTGCTGGCGGCACTTCTGGATGACGGGGATATTACGAGACTGTATCTCTATAATAAATCAGGGGAACAGCTGGTAGAGGCGAAGTTTGAACTGCAGGATACGGGTTATCCGCTCAGCATGTCCCTGAGTACGGATGCCAGCAAGCTGGCAGTCTCTTTTCTGCAGGTGCAGGATGGAAGCGTGAACAGCTGTCTTGCCTTCTATAACTTTGGATCGGTAGGAGAAAATGTTTCGGATCATCTGGTGTCATCGAAGGTGATGAAAGGAGAAGTTGTTCCCAGTGTGCATTATATGGACAGCAGCAGATGTTATGCAGTTGGTACGGGCGGAATTGTTTTGTATGAAGGAACACAGATTCCGGAAGAGGTGCAGACAATTCCGGTAGAACAGCAGATTTCCAGTGTGTTTTATTCTGATGAATTTCTTGGAATTGTACTGGACGGGGAAGAAAAGGCACACAGTCTTCAGGTGTACGACCGGAAAGGAAGCCTGCAGTTTGGGCTGGAGTTTGATCTGGACTATACGACACTGAAATTTTCAGGGGAAAATATCCTGATTTACAATGACTTTGACTGTATGATGGTAAATCACGCAGGTAAAATATTTTATGAAGGAACATTTGATGAATCTGTATCCAATCTCTACACGTTGTCAGGACGTACCAGATATCTTGTCATGCATGCGGCAAGAACCGATCAGATTCATTTGAAATAGAGGATAGATGAGAATGGAAAATATCAATATTGCAGATGTACTGGGAATGTTGTTTCTGGTCTATGGAGTGGTGGACGGATACCGGAAAGGTTTTGTGAAAAAAGGAATTCTGTTTGTAAGCTCCATACTGACACTGGTAATTGTATATATAGCATCGCCTTATGTGGCAGGTTTCTTTCGCGGAATTCTGCCATCTGCCTTTTCACTGGAAAATGTGCTGGGCACGGACAGCGGGATCTATACCATGCTGGTATTGAGCGGTCTGGGCAATGAAGCGGAAAATTATATGTATGTAATGGCGTCCCGGATTCTGGCGGTGGCAGTTACTTATATAATAGTAAGAATTCTGTTCCGCACGATGCTGTTTTCGCTGGAAATTCTGACAAAGGTGCCGGGATTGGGCTTCCTGAACCGGATGGCGGGAGCGGCTTTTGGACTGCTTCAGCAGCTCTTGATTGCGTGGCTGCTGCTTTTAGTGGTCGCTGTGCTAAGCATGACGCCCTGGGGAGCAGCTCTGTATGAGTGGATCCGTTCCAGCATGGTGCTGTCTTTCTTGTATGACCATAACTTGCTGCTGCTCATTGGAGTAGTGCTGGTATTGAACGCTTGAAATTAATTTGCAAAAAAATGAAAAAAGCGGTTGACATTTACGGAGCCGAGTGATAATATAATCGAGCTGGCTGTGAGAACGGCAGGCACACATTAACTGAGAGTTTGAAAACAACAAACTGAACTTCAAAAAAGTTAAAAAAGTTGTTGACAAACAAATGTGAATGTGATAATATATCAGAGTTGCTGCTGAGGCAACGAGATAGACAATGAACCTTGATAATTAAATAGTGCTTTGAAAGTCTTCGAAAGATTCTTTTAAGATTTTTAAACGAACAGCTTTAACTTATATAAGTCAAAAGCAACC
>CAVFMZ010000155.1:0-4733 GCA_963623675.1 Firmicutes bacterium CAG:176
ACCGCTTTCAGAATCTCGTCTTCATGCTTTTCCAGAAATTTTTCAAGTATATTTAAAAACAATCCCATTGTCCAGCTCCTTCCGGTATATATTTTCTTCATTATAAGGGGATTTGAAACGAAAAACAACCTCACCGGATTAATGTCCAGCGAGGTGTTCAGCGAATACATGTCAGCTCTTTTTATGCCTTGATAAATTTCCATCCCGATAAACCAGATACTCCATAAATTTCTCCGTTGCCGGAGACATCCGCGACCGGTCCTTCACCGCGATTCCGATTTCCCGGTAATAGGGTTCTGCCAGTCTCCGGACTTCAATCTCATAGGGAATTTTCTTTAAGATCAGTTCCGGCAGGATGCCGATGCCGAGTCCTTTCTCCACCATGGCCATGATGGCATAGTCTTCCCAGGTAGTGAACCGGATCTGCGGATGAACCTGGCTTTTCTCCAACAGATCCGATACCTCTGTCTTGCCGCCATGCTCAAGCAGCAGAAAGGGCTGATCCTCCAGCTGATGAATATCGATCTGCTCCTGCTCACATAAAGGATGTCCTTTGGGCAGCACCACCAGATACTCATCTTTCTTTAGCGAAATGGTGTCAAATGCCGGCCTGGTGGGCAGCCGTAAGAATCCGCAGTCCACTCTTCCTTCCTCGATCCAGTGCTCCACTTCCTCATAGTCTCCCATGAGCATCTCATATTCAATCCCCGGAAAATCTTTCTGAAACTCCGCAAAAATATTTGGAAGCCAGTGGATCGCCACACTGGAAAAGGTACCGATCCGTATCATCCCCGTCTCGATTCCGTTGATCTCATTGACGCGGCTTTCCAGCCTCCGGTAATCGTCGATTAACATTCTCGCAAAGGGAAGTACCTGTTCTCCGGATGTCGTCAGATGTACGCCATTCCGGTCCCGCTCCAGCAGCACCAGATTCCATTCTTTTTCCAGATCCGCAATCATTTTACTCACGGAAGACTGTGCATAATGCAGAGACTCCGCCGCTTTTGTAAAGCTTCCGGTCTCCACCGTCTTCACAAATGCCATATATTTCAAAAGATTATTGTCCATATTCCATTCCTTTTTTCGATACATCTTATCTAATACATTCGTTTTTCATATTTTAAAAGATTCGCTATACTTTTACAAGGAAAACAACAGAAAGGATCTGATATTTTGAATAAGAAAAAAGATTCTGTGGATATGCTCCACGGACCGCTGACTTTAAAGATTATTGTATTTGCACTTCCCATTGCGTTAAGCAGTATGCTGCAGCAATTATTCAACGCTGCAGATACTTCTGTTGTGGGGCATTTTGCGGATTCCAATGCGCTGGCTGCTGTGGGTACCAACGGAGAAATTGTCGCCCTGCTGGTAACCCTGTCCGCCGGACTCTCCGTGGGCGCCAATGTGCTGCTCGCCCGATGCATCGGGGAAAAGAAATCCGAACAGATTTCTCCTGTTTTACATACGGCGCTGGTACTTGCGCTGCTCACAGGATTTCTTGGCGCTGTTCTTGGGCAGGGCATCTCACGTCCGCTGCTCATGCTGATCCGGACGCCGGAGGAGATTCTTGACAACGCCGTTCTCTATCTCCGGATTTATTTTTGCGGATTCCCGTTTCTCATGCTCTATGATTTCGGATCCGCCATCCTCCGAGCCAAAGGCAACAGCCGCTTTCCTTTCATCGCACTGATTTTGTCCGGCATCCTGAACGTCCTGCTGAATCTTCTGTTTGTCATCGGCTGCCGTGCAGGTGTAGCCGGAGTGGCCGCCGCAACCGGCATCTCCACCGCCATTTCCGCCTTTCTGGTCCTGTGGAAGCTCCATCTGGAAACGGATGAATTTCAGTTCCGGATCCGTGCCCTCTGCCTTCATGGGGACTATCTTGCAGAGATTCTGATCATCGGTATTCCCTCTGCCGTACAGGGCGCGGTCTTCTGCTTTGCCAATATTTTTGTGCAGGCGTCCGTCAACAGCTTCGGCGCCATTGCCACGGCCGGAAGCACCATTGCCATGAACTTTGAGTATTTTGGCTATTTTATCATCACAGCCTCCGGGCAGGCTGCCACTACTTTCACCAGTCAGAACTATGCCGCGGGCGAAAATAACCGCTGCAGACGCATCCTTGGCATCTGTCTTTTCGGTTCCTTCCTGTTCAGCGCGCTCATCACCGTACCGTTAACCATATTCCGCCCTGTTGCGTCCGGCCTTTTTTCCTCTGACCCGGCGGTCATCGAAGCCGCCTGTGTGCGAGTCGGCATCATTCTGCTCTTCGAACCCATCTGCGGATTCTATGAGACACCTGCCGGAGTTCTGCGTGGCACCGGCCACTCCACCCTTCCGGCTATCGTCACCGTCATCGTCACCTGTCTGGTAAGAATCGTATGGATTTTTACGGGATTTCGAAGTATTCACACACCGGAAAGCCTGTTTATCATTTTCCCCGTTTCTTGGCTCATCACCATCTGCCTTATGGCAGGAAGTTTTCTGATCTGCCGGCCGTTTCACCGAAAGGACTGATGCTATAATTCCCTCACCTTCTGCTCCAGCCGCTCCAGGAAATCCCGGTTCAGGTGCAGAAATGTCTCCTGTTCCTCCGGAGACCAGCTGTCGAAAATTTCATTTTCCATCTGGAAGACTTTATATACCGTACTTTCCGCCAGCTGCTGTCCTTTCTCCGTCAGGAATACACAGGTATTTCTGCCCTCTCCCGGTTTCAGGCAGAGAATGCCTTCCTGCTCCAGCTTTTTCACAGCAGAGTTGACCGTGGATTTGGTCATCCCGGTTTCCTGATACAGCACCTTCTGATAGCAGCCCGGCTCATGGGAACAGATCACATACAAAATATTCAATTCACTGTCTGACATGTGCATCCGCAGGGCAGCTTCATGATAAGCCCCTCCGGTGAGTCCCATGATTTCGTTGTATTCTTTCAGTGCAATTCTCATAGCATTTCATCTCCCCGCATTTTAAACGTATCCGTACTTTCCTGCATATCGGATAAAGCAGAATACAGACAACGCTGCTGCTGCCAGCTCCGCCACAATGATTGCTCCCCAGATTCCGTTAATTCCCAGAATGATTGGCAGAATCAGAACGGAAGCACATTCAAAGATCAGTGTTCTGCAGAAAGAAATAATCGCCGACGTCTTTCCGTCATTCAGTGCCGTGAAGAAGGAAGACGCATAAATATTAATTCCCATTAACAAAAATGAAATGGCATAGATCCGGAATGCTGTAGTCGTCATATCAAGAAGTTCGGCATTGTAGCTTACAAAAATCATGGACAACGGACGGGCCAGTATTTCTGCCAGAACCATCAGTACCACATTCAGGCTTACGATCAGCGTCAGGCTTCTTCTGAACAATCCTTTCAATTCATCCCGGTTTTCTGCCCCATAATGATAGCTGACAATGGGTGCGCTTCCCATGGAATATCCCAACAGAATTCCCACAAAAATGAAATCCACATACATGATAATTCCGTAAATGGTGACGCCATCAGATCTCATCAGCCGCATAAGCTGCCAGTTATACAGCATGGTGACAATGGACATGGAAATATTGGTCATAAATTCCGATGCTCCGTTGGTGCAGGATTTCATGAAATATTTCATTTTCCAGGAAGCCTTGCCCAGATGCAGCTTTCCCTTATTGGGAAGTACAAAATACAGAAGCGGAACCATGCCTCCGATATACTGACTGATCACCGTGGCAAGGGCTGCCCCGGCAATGCCCATTTTAAATACGACAATAAACAATGCATCCAGCACCATATTGGTCACGCCTGCGGCAATGGTCACATAAAGTCCCAGATCCGGCCGTTCTGCCGTCACCAGGAAACTTTGAAATACATTTTGCAGCATGAATGGAATCAATGCCATCAAAATGATTCTTCCATAAGTGACACAATAGGGCAGCAATACTTCATCCGCACCCAGAAAACGGGATACCGATTCCATAAATGCAATGCCCAGCACCATAAATACAAGTCCAAAACCGATCAGTACATAGATCAGCATGGAAAAGATCTCATTTGCCTTCTTCTCTTCTCCATTTCCCATGGTGTATGCCACCAGGGCGCTTCCGCCGGAACCGATCATAAATCCCAGTGCTCCCAGAATCATCAGAAACGGCATAATCAGGTTAATAGCAGCAAAAGGCTCCTTTCCCACAAAGTTGGAAACAAAGACTCCGTCCACTACACCATAGATAGAAGTAAAGACCATCATGACCATGGACGGAAATGTAAACTTGAGCAACTTCCGATAGGTAAAATGCTCAGATAACTGAATATTCATAGAATATCTCCTTTAACAAAAATGTCCGAAATCGTACTTGTCATATTAGTACGATTTCGGACATAAGTCAAGGTATTTCTATTCCAAACCGGTTGGTATACACATGATCAGATGCCGCCCACTCCCGGATCTTCGGAAGCAGTTTACTGTGAAAATCCCGGTAACCCGGATCCTGTAATTCCAGCAATCTTTTCTGTACGTCCATCAATCCTCCAGCCCCGCAAAGAACAGTTCATAGAAATCGTCTTCGCCCTCCAGCATAGGAGAATTCTCCCCACCGCCGTTGGTGCTCCGACGCATGGCCGCGTAGGCTTCTTCCCCGGCTGTAATGAGATCCATCTCATAAATCTCATAGCCCAGCTCCCGGCATTTTCTGCAGAATGCCGCAAAGGGCTGGTCTTCCTTCCGGGTTGCCAGAAGTGCTTCCTTCAG
>CAVFMZ010000156.1:0-4724 GCA_963623675.1 Firmicutes bacterium CAG:176
ACCGCTGGATCGAGGACTTAGCGCGAGCGGTTCCGCTCACAGCCTGTCACTTTCGGCAGTTTCCTGTGAACGAAAATGGATAAATACACCTCTTTACAAACGAACAGATGTTTGTTATGATAACAAAAAACAAACGTTTGTTCGACAATGTAAAGGGGTGTTTTTGTATGCTTACCACAATAGAAGATCCCATGGATCTGATGAAAAAGCTGGAGATTCTGGCGGATGCGGCGAAATACGATGTGGCCTGTACCTCCAGCGGGGTGGACCGGAAGAATGACAGCACCGGAATCGGGAATTGCGTGAAGGCCGGCATCTGCCACAGCTTCAGCGCAGATGGGCGGTGCATTTCCCTGCTGAAGATTCTGCTGACCAACGAATGCATCTATGACTGCAAATACTGTGTGAACCGCAGAAGCAATGATGTGCCGCGGGCGTCTTTTACACCCCAGGAAGTCTGTGATCTGACCATCGGGTTCTACCGGAGAAATTATATTGAAGGACTGTTCTTAAGCTCCGGTGTGGTAGGAAATCCGGATCTGACCATGGAACTTTTGTATCAGACCCTGTACAAACTGCGGACCGAATATCATTTTCAGGGCTACATCCATGTGAAAGCCATTCCGGGGGCATCACCGGAGATTATTGAGAAGACCGGGTATCTGGCGGACCGTATGAGTGTGAACCTGGAACTTCCCACGGAAGAAGCATTGAAAGTGCTGGCGCCCCAGAAGAAGCGGGAGCGGATGCTGACGCCCATCCGGCAGGTACAGACCATGCGGAAGAGTAATAAGGAAGAACTGATTTTGTACCGGCATGCGCCGAAGTTCGTACCGGCGGGTCAGTCCACCCAGATGATTATCGGGGCCGGTGGGGAGACGGATTACCAGATTATGAAGATGGCGGAGGGCATGTACCGGAATTATGAAATGAAGAGGGTGTTCTATTCTGCCTTTGTGCGGGTGAATGATGACAGCCATCTTCCGGCACTTCCGGGCGGACCGCCCCTTCTGCGGGAGCACCGTCTCTATCAGGCGGACTGGCTGCTGCGTTATTATGGATTTGAGACAAAGGAACTGCTGTCGGAGGACAAGCCGGATTTTAATGTATTTCTGGATCCCAAATGTGACTGGGCGCTTCGTCATCTGGATCTCTTTCCGGTGGAGATTATGAGAGCGGATTACCAGACGCTTCTGCGGGTTCCAGGCATCGGTTATAAATCTGCCCAGCGGATTGTGCGGGCCAGAAGACTGGGAAGTCTTGATTATGAGTCTCTGAAAAAGATGGGTGTGGTCTTAAAACGGGCCATCTATTTTATCACCTGTAAAGGAAAGCAGATGTATCCCACGAAACTGGAAGAAGACTACATTCTGCGAAATATTCTGGATGGAAAGGAGAGGCTGCAGGCGGGGATTCCACAGGATATTACTTACCGGCAGCTGTCATTGTTCGATGATCCGCGTTTTTCAGTGTGAGGAAAGTTTTACGGGAATTCTGACCGGCGTCTACGATGCCTGGGCCAGTCGCCTGGGGCATGCCAATGTGCGGCTGACGGCAGGACAGGAAGAACCGCAGCTGTTCTGCGAATATGAAGAGGTAAAGCCGGATGCGGTGAAGGCAGAGAAAGTCATGCGGACTATAGAAAACCGTATGGGAGAGGAGACCCTCCGCATCATTGCCCAGGCAGCGGCCTCCACGGAACCGGAACGGGCGGATGTGATCTACCGGACCATTGTGCTGGGTCTGCATCTGCCGGATGGCCGGCGGGTGACAGAGATGCTCTCCCGGCCGGAGATTATGAAGGTATTTACCTTCAGCCGGAGAGCAGGACATCTGGCAGCCCGGTATATTGAATTTTTGAGGTTCCGGGAACTTCAAAACGGTGTTCTCTTGGGTGAGATGGATCCGGAGGGAGATGTGCTGGATCTGGTTGCCCCTCATTTTGCGGATCGTTTTCCGCTGGAAAACTGGATGATCTACGACCGCCGGAGGAAGAAGACAGCGGTACACCCGTCCGGAAAAGCCTGGTATGTGGTGGAAGAAGTGCAGGAGGAAACCATTGCCGGACTGAAAGAATCGGGAGCAGAAGCCGAGTTTTCGGAGCTCTGGAAGTGCTTTTTCCAGACCATTGCCATTGAGGCACGGAAGAATCCAAAGCTTCAGAATCAGCTGGCACCGCTAAAATATCGTGCCTACATGACCGAATACCAAAAAAATTAAAGTTTGTATTTTTGTAAAAAATGATTGATTTTACAGGTTATTTTGGAACTCCAATTAAAAAGTTGAAAGTGGTATGACCAATAAAAGGAATGGACAGTCTTGAATTCGTATAAAAAAGAATTCCCATGGGGATGGAATCGGTGAAAATGGACAAAAAAATGTCGAAAAATGACAAGCCAGTACATTTGACAGCGGTCCGGCTTTGTGTATAATAGTCCACGAAGTAAAGGAGACGAAGGCCATGAAAGAAACAAAGATTAAACTGGGTCTCGATGACGTAAAAGAATTCGTGACAGCCGCAGCAAAATGTGACTTTGATATAGACGTTAATTATAACCGTGTGTTTGTGGATGGTAAATCCATCCTTGGCGTACTGGCGCTGGATCTTGGGAAAGTCCTGACCGTGAAGTGTCATGGCGAAGATGCAGCATTTGAAGATTTCCTTCAGAAATACGCCGTTGCTTAAGTTTATCCCTTTTATTTTTATACCCCCTTTTTTGAGGCAGTTTCTTCGGAAACTGTCTTTTTTCTGTTCATTTGGAATCATTTATTGTAAAATGAAAACAACATGATGTGAGCAATAACGAAGGAGACTATGAATGAAAAATAACACCCTGAGAAAACGGCTGCTGACCCTTGGCATGGCAGCTGTTCTGATGAGCAGTACGATAAGCGGCATTTGTCCCATGAACGTGCAGGCAGAAGAAATGACCGAAGCGGTTGAGGAGGAAGAAACGCCGGAAATCCAGGGACTTCCTGTAGAAGAAGCAGAAGAACCAGAGAGTGAAGAAGAACAGGAGCCTGTGGAAGAGCCGGAGATCGTGGAAGAGTTGGAAATTCAGAAAATACCGGAATCCCAGGGAATTCTGGTAGAAGAAACAGAAGAACCGGAGCCTGTGGAAGAAGCTGAGCTGGAGGAATCTGAATCAGAAGAGGCAGAAAATGAACTGCAGACAGGCACACTGGAGGAATCAATGACGGAGGAACTGCCGTCCAATGAAGATCTTTTTGCCGGTTATGTGGAACAGGCCATGTACGGCGAGGATGGAATTGCCCTGTACGCCAATTATGGCGAGCAGAGTCTGAGCGGAATTGACCGGGCCGTGTATCGCTGTCTGAAGAGAAGGGTACAAGAGGTGGCAGCAGGAAACAGAGCGTCCACGATATTTGAAATTTCCTATGCAGAGCTGGAACAGGAAGGCGGATCCAGTGACAAGGTTACTTATGTGAGCATGTACCGGGTGCTGGAAGTGCTGATGAGGGACTGCCCTTATGAACTCTACTGGTTTGATACGACGAAGAGTTTTGCTTACGGAGGAGTCTGGGGAACCTTTCAGGTACATTTACAGGTATCCGCTGATTATCAGAATGGGGACAGCTATACCGTAAACAGTGCAAAGCTGGGAACTGTAAGAACGGCTGTGGCAAGAGCAAAACAGATTGTCAGCGAATGCAGCGGTCTGGGTGATTATGAAAAATTACAGGCATATAAGAACCGAATCTGCGATCTGACTTCCTATAATTATCTCGCGGCAAATACGAATCAGGCCTACGGAGATCCGTGGCAGCTGATCTACGTATTTGACGGGGATCCGGAGACAAAGGTAGTCTGCGAGGGCTATGCCAAGGCATTCCAGTATTTGTGTGATCTGTCTTCCTTCCGGAATAATATTATCTGTTACACCATGACGGGAGGAATGAACGGTCAGGGCCATATGTGGAATATTGTGCATATGAATGACGGGAAAAATTATCTGGTAGACGTGACAAACTGTGATGATATGCCGGAGCAGTATTCCAATATTCTGTTTCTGGCAGGCACTTCCAACGGTTCCCGTTCCAGCGGTTATACGTTCCATCTGTGGTCAGACCTTACCTATACTTATGACAACAGTAACGGGCTCTACGGGGATGATGTGCTGGTTCTGGCATCGGAATCCTATGATCCGCAGAAGAGCAGCAGTTCCGGTTCATCGGGCAATCAGGGGAATACTGGTTCGTCAGGTGATCAGGGAACTTCCACAGGTTCCGGAGACAGTGGTTCCTCAGGAAATTCATCGGCACCATCCCAGCCGGGAAGCTCTGAGCAGCCGTCCACGCCATCCCAGCCGGGAAATCAACCGAAGCAGGAAGAATTTCAGGATACCTTAAATGTCACAGTCACCGGACTGAAGACGCAGACCTATACCGGAAAGGAAATCAAGCCGAAAATTACGGTGAAAGATGGAACTACCGGTAAAAAATTAAAAGCAGGCAAGCAGTATACCATTTCCTATGAAAACAATGTCAATGCAGGTACCGGAATGATTGTGATTCATGGTGTGGGCGCTTATTCCGGCGAGAAACACGTACTCTTCACGATCCAGCCGCAGAATATTGCAAAAAAAGTACGGGCCAAAGTGGTAGGCAAGCGTTTCCTCTATACCGGAGCAGAACTGACGCCGCCCGTCAGCCTGGTGTATAATAAGCGGACGCTGGCGGAAGGCAGTGACTATCATCTCAGT
>CAVFMZ010000157.1:0-4087 GCA_963623675.1 Firmicutes bacterium CAG:176
TGGGCCGTGTCTCAGTCCCAATGTGGCCGGTCACCCTCTCAGGTCGGCTACTGATCGTCGGCTTGGTGGGCCGTTACCTCACCAACTACCTAATCAGACGCGGATCCATCTCACACCACCGGAGTTTTTCACACCGTACCATGCGGTACTGTGCGCTTATGCGGTATTAGCAGTCATTTCTAACTGTTATCCCCCTGTATGAGGCAGGTTACCCACGCGTTACTCACCCGTCCGCCGCTCAGTCACAAGTAAAATCATCCGAAGAATCAATTACAAGTGCTTCGCTCGACTTGCATGTGTTAAGCACGCCGCCAGCGTTCATCCTGAGCCAGGATCAAACTCTCGTTAAAATATCTCAAATCCGTTTTAACACAGATTCAAAATCAAGTTCGTTCCAGTTCAAGAAAACTACTAGCTTTCTTATCCCCTTTACTGTTTTTAAGGTTCGACATTTAAATGTCTGTTCTGAATAATTCTCTTTAGAATTTTCAGGGTTGTTGTCTATTGTTTAATTATCAAGGTTCTTTGTCTTTGCTGTTTGAAACAGCTTATTTAGATTATCATATTCATTGACGTTTGTCAAGAACTTTTTTAATCTTTTTCGACCAGCTTTTCAGCTGTTCGATTGCTATCCTTTCGCCAAACATTCGTTTGTCTCAAGCGACAGCTTATTTAGAATATCACAATCAGTTGTGTTTGTCAACTGTTATTTTATTCTTTTTTCAGGAGCAATTCCTGAAAGTTTCTGATTATGAATCAACAGCAATCTCTGTTTTCTAATCAGTTAGTGCCATCTTTTGCTTCAACTCTGTTACCTCACGGCCTTGTCTCTCGCGACAGCTAGATTAATATACCACAACAGGATTCGAATTGTCAACATTGTTTTTATATTTTCTGCAATTTAGACAATTCAGACAATTCAAATCCAATTCACGGTTCTTCTGCAGACATTTTCACAATAACTATTGGGTTCTCTATGTGTCTATTCTATATTTGTTATCTCTATGTAATTACCGCTCTCTAAATACATCTACACGCTGCCGGCTTGCACATCCATACTTTTTGAATTCAGAATTCAAAAATTCTATTTTGGACGGTGCTACTTTTATCAGATTCATCGGCTCCGGTAATTTTCGAAGTGCTTCTATCGGTATTTTCTTATATACTACAGCTGCAATATATTCCTCCGAGAAATAATCAACCACCTCTGCCGTTCCCGTCACCTGCATACCTTTCAGTTTTCCGAAACCTTCATACTTATCATAGATTGCAAGGCACACATTCTTATTCTTTTCAAGTGCTTTGAACTTCTCTCCACCTTCCGAGAACATCCAGAATGCCCCGTCATGATATGTGTACTCGATTGGTGTTACTCTGACGAATTTGCCGCTTCCGGTTGCCAGTGCACAAGTGTTATTCACTTCTATGTACTGTTCGATTTCTTTCATTAATGTATCTCTGTCCAATTTTTCGCCAGATGCATCTTTAATCTTCCAGTGATTTGCTGCCCGTTCATAATCTTCATGTGTCATGATTATTCATCCTCTCTTATTTCTTTTTTATCATTTATTGATATTTACTAATACTTACTGAATATTGCTTTATCGAATACCGTTTTAACGAATCTTATCTTTAATAAACATTACTTCATAAGCATTACTTTTTTGTATACTTTCAAAATATAATTCTTTCTATAATATAATACCTACAAGAGATCACGAAATCTGCTTCATAAGCTCGTCATAGATTTCTTTTGCCACTGCAAGCTTATATACCAGGCGAGTCGGTTGCGGCTCCAGCTCAATATAATATGACTGTATCTCTCCCTTTACTCCAATTGCAAAATACACCTGTCCCGGAACAGAAGCATCCGGATTGGATGGATCAATATTTCCCATTGTTCCGGTAACCCCGATTCCGATATCTGCATTGTAGGCCTCTGTGCATGCCCTGGCCATGGCCTCTGCCGTTTCCTTTGAATATACTGTATAGGTATCCAGTACTTCTGCCGGAACGCCCTGCATGATCTTCGCTTCATTACAATATGTAACAAACGCACCCTTCAGAACTGCTGATGATCCTTCTGTATCTGTGATCAGCGAAGCAATCTGCCCTGATGTCGCAGATTCCATTGTGGTGATTGTCAGATTTTTTTCGATCAGAAGCTTTGTCAGTTTTCTGTAATCATTTCTGATGTCGGCTTCATGGTATACTTTTGAATTATTTTTATAGCTCAATTCTACGCCTCCGTATTTCACAATAACTTATAAAATTATATTCCGCCTATCAATGTTGCTAACTAATATATAGTATAACATATTAGTCATCTACCAAACCCACCATTGGCAGATTCTTTCAAAAACACCTGATGATTACAAAGGAAAAGCATGAATCAATATTTCTATCGATTCATGCTTTTCTCCGCTATGTCATCCAAAGTAACATTCTGCGTTTGTTCTTTTAGTTTGTTTTATTTTATATTCGTTTTACTGCATCTACTTTACCGTCAGTACAGCGGCCTCGGATACTACGATTCTTCCATCTGTTCCTGTTACCACGCAACGGTATTTCTGGCCGTTTCTCCAGCTTCCTGCTGCCACTTTGATCGTCTCTGTCTGGTTGCCTTCCATGCTGGATGTTCTCCATTTGTCTGATCCTGCATTGCAGTATTCCCACTGATAAGTTAAGTTCTCTCCGGTTGCCTTTACTGTGAATTCGGCAATCTCTCCTTTATTCTTTGTGACGCTTTCCGGCTGCGCTGTGATCACCGGTGCGGTATCTGCTTTGCCAACTGTCATTACTGCCGCTTTGGATGTCACGGTGCTGCCTGCTGCATCTTTTACCACGCAACGATATTTCTGGCCATCTCTCCACTTTCCTACCGGAACTTTGATGGTTGCTGTAGTACTTCCTTCCATGCTGGATGTTCTCCACTTGGATGATCCTGCATTGCAGTATTCCCACTGGTAAGTTAAACCTTCTCCTGTTGCTTCTACGGTGAATTCTGCGGTCTCACCTACGACACCTTTGTAGTCAGATGGATCCGTTACAATTGCAAGCTTTTCTGTAGATTTTTCAACTTTAACAGTCACGCTTACCTGTTTGTTATTTTCCGCAAGTTCTTCGCCCAAGGTCATGTCCAGGATCATTCTGTCATCTGCTCCCCAATGCACTCTGCGGATATATGCATCACGTCCGTTCGTCTTTTTTACTGCATCGCCGGTACCATTGCCAGATTTTCCTCCACGGAATCCGTCTGCACGGGTAACATGTGAATATGTATGATATACGAATAAAAGTTCTCCATCCGGTCCTTCTGCGAATGCTGCATGTCCCGGCCCTGACTGCCACTCATTATCTATTTTACTCGAAAACAGTACTGGTGTCAGTGTCTTTGTCCATGAATTTACATCCATCAGATCTGCATTTACATCTGCACTCAGATATCCCAGTGTATAACGTCCGTCTACCCTGCGTGCAGAGTATGTAATGTAATATCTGCCATTATGCTCTACTACATATTGTCCTTCATATGCGCCACCGGCTTCCCATGCATAATTCTTTTCCAGCAATGTTCCATAGTTTGCACTGTCTTTACTTGATTCTGCCGATAATTTCCATGGTGTACTCTCGTCAAACTTTGCAATGTTAAATCCACTCCAGACATAGTATGCCTGTCCGTTTTTATCTGCAAAATATGTCATGTCACAATAAGCACCTGTCCAGGTTTTTCCGTCTGCATAAGTAATGATATGCGGTTCTTCCCAGTTCTCCTTTACTGTCGGATCCAGGTCATATCCATTTTCGTCCTGTTTCAGCTGCATGATGGATGAACGTTGCTGAGCTCCGTCATCTCCGATTCCAGGTCCGAATAATATAGAAAGTTTTCCGCCTATTCTGTGAAGTTCCGGTGCCCAGAAGCTGCCCTTCATCTCCAGTTCTTCTCCGGAATCGCCCATCTGAATCTTATCTCCGGCCTCCAGTAATATATGTTCCTGTTTGTTAATTCCGGTTTCATTTATTGTCTTATCTGCATCACCTGCAACATCTGCCATTTCCTCGATCGTGTCACCCATACGGATTCCAA
>CAVFMZ010000157.1:4097-4582 GCA_963623675.1 Firmicutes bacterium CAG:176
GGATTACCCGGCAGACGGCATTCTCCATCGGTATCATTTGTTGCGATAAATAAGTATTTTGTTTCTGTCACTTCTTTTCCGTCTACTTTATGTGTCCATTTGAATTTATAAAGATCCGGATCAGCTCTGTCTTCCGCATACGGCACCGTATATTCTTTGCCTGCTGCCTTTGGATTATAATCGGTCTGTTTTACCTGACCATTCACTGTATATTCACCCGGTACAGAAGTATCTATGCCAGATGTGTCCCATTCTACCGGTAATGTACCTGTAGAACCGTCAGAATAATCCAACGTTACATTTTCCGGAAGCTGAATCTTAGAGGTATCTGTATTCTGTTTCACATTTACATCTTCCAATGACTGATAACCAGTATTATACACACGTCCAAAATACTTCTTCAGGTTATCTGCAATTTCAGCCGGTACAGAGATATGATATCCTGCTTTATAATTCTCAATCGTATCTGCAGATGTATCCTGACC
>CAVFMZ010000158.1:0-4577 GCA_963623675.1 Firmicutes bacterium CAG:176
AATATGAGAACGAGCATGGAACAGAATCAGACTTATTTAATTAACAAGATTTTTACTATCCCATATCTGGATAAAGTAATCACTGATCAGGATAGAAAGTATTTAAATCAATATATTGAACGTTACATATTAAAAAAGAAAATCACTTATGGAAAAGCGATTGATGAAATATATATGCAAATGGATAAAGAATATAGGAATGAATATTTCTTTAAAAATACGATTTTGAATAAACTGCTTATAGAAAAACAATCGGAACATGTAGCAGCTTTTTCAGAACTATCCATTGCGAAGTCAAAAGCTGATATGGTGATGATTGATGATAGAGGTATTGTATATGAAATAAAAACTGATTTAGATGATTTTGATCGATTACAGAATCAAATTAAAGATTATTATAAAGCATTCAGTTATGTAAATGTGGTGGTAAGTTATAAACAGTATTATAAAGTTAAAGAAATTTTAAAAGATACGAAGGTAGGAATTTATGTGTTATACAGTTCCGGAAACTTAATTCCAAGAAGGCAAAATGAACTATTGGGACTTCAGGAATTATTAGAAAGTGGAAGATTAAAAAATAGTATCATACCGGTGATTGAACCTGTAAGATTTAATACGACATTTCTTAATACTATAAAAAAATTTGCAGAACAGGAAAGACCTATTATTCTTATAAAAAATCCTAAAGTTGGAAAAATCATAAGTGATATAGTGGAACGCTCATTAAGTCTAAAGAAGAATATACTGGATCAAAATGTAGCAATTCCAGAATTACATAATGAAGCCTATTTGAAGCAATATTCCATTTTAAAGGAAAATAGTTGGGAAGAATTCCGAAAGAATTTAAGAAATAATCAGAGATTTCATAGCGATATGTTAAATCTTGATGTATTGAAAGAAATCCTAGAAGAAACAGAATTAAACATTTCTGCAGGAACAAAATTGTATCGTGCACGGATCATGAAAAATGGAAAGAAATTCAGTAAAAAGGAAATGGGAGCACCTCCAGCAGATATTGCATCAGCAGGTAGAGCAAATTCAAAGGGAATAAGTTGTCTTTATCTTGCTAGTAAGAAAGAAACCACGGTAAAAGAAATAAGGGCAGCAGCTTTTGACTATGTGACAATTGGAACCTTTAGAATGAATAGAGATTTGAAAGTAGTTGATTTAAGCTCAATTACTCATAATTCACCATTTTATTCAAAGGTGGACAAGATAAAATATCTGGTTAATGAAATGCATTTACGGAAAATAGATGGAGATCTTGCTAAGCCGGTAAGTAGTAGGGATAGTGAATTAGATTATTTGCCTACACAGTATATTAGTGATTTCGTGAAATTTCTTGGATATGACGGGGTAAAATATATTAGCACATTTGATAAGCAGACGTATAATCTGGCGTTATTTGATCAAAGTGTATGTGATATGATTTATAGCAGAATTTATGCAATAGATAATCTGGATTATAGATTGAATGTATTAAAAACGTAAGCACTTACGATCTAATTTCTGTCAATTTCACCAACTCTTCGCCCCTCGCTTCAGATATTCTTTTGTTGCACGTACCTCATTTTGTGGTATAATGTTTAAAAATTGTGTAAAAAGAAAATTAGAGCATAAATAAGGGGAACGTATGTATCGTAAGAGAAAACAGCTGATGGAGCTGGCAGTATGCATTATTGATGCAGGAGCAGTGCTTTTCAGTCTTTTCATAGCCGGAATGATCAGATACCATGAAATGGAAAGTTTGATGCAGGCGGAAAATATGAAAGAGTTGTGCAGCATGATGCTGGTAGTGCATATTGCGGCTTACTATTTCACAAAAATCTATGACGGATTTTTCAAAAGGGGACGTTACAGCGAGCTGATTATGTCCATCAAATACAATCTGGTGCTGGTGGCCGGAGCCATGCTTCTGGGCTTCAGCATGAAGAATGTCGTGTTTGTATCCAGGCTGGTGATGGGCTATTTCTTTGTCATCAACACACTGCTGATCTGTCTGCTACACATCTTTATTAGAAATAAAGACCGAATCTTTCATTGGAGCAAGAGGAGGGAGACCAACCTTCTGGTTGTGACCACCAGTGACCATTTCCAGGAGATCCAGCAGCGGTTCCGGAAATCCAAGGAATGCATTTGGAATATCATGGGCGTGGTGCTTCTGGATGAAGGAGAAAAGCCGGAGGCCATTAACGGGATCAAAGTGATTGATGATACGGAAGATGCCTATCTGGAATATGCGACCTTACATGTAGTGGATGAGGTATTCATTCAGCTGGATGCGATTCAGAGCCGGGAGCATTTTTTGAAAAACATGATTCTGGAATTTGAAAAGATGGGTGTAGTGGTTAATTTAAACCTTGATCTTTTTAATCTTGGTCTGACCGGCGAAAAGCGGATTTATACCGTGGAAAACTATAATGTGATCGCATTTTCCAGCCGCCTTTTTGATTATCGCATGGTACTTGTGAAGCGGTTGATTGATATTGTTGGTGCCCTTGTCGGATTATTGATTACTTTTGTGGTAGGAATCTTCCTGGCACCGGCATTATTACTGGAATCACCCGGCTCATTGATTTTCCACCAGAAACGTGTGGGCGTCAATGGCCGTGTCTTTGATTTTTATAAATTCCGCTCCATGTATAAGGATGCAGAAGAGCGGAAGAAAGAGCTGATGGCGCAAAATGAGATGCAGGGACTGATGTTCAAAATGGAAAATGATCCGCGTATTACGAAAGTGGGAGCATTTATCCGAAAGACCAGCATTGATGAACTGCCGCAGTTCTGGAATGTACTGAAAGGCGATATGAGTCTGGTGGGTACCAGACCGCCGACACTGGATGAATATCAGCAATACAGCTATTATCAGAAGCGTAGGATCAGTTTCCGCCCTGGGATTACCGGCTTATGGCAGGTGAGCGGACGAAGTGATATTACGGACTTTGATGAGATTGTAAAGCTGGATCTGGAATATATTGACAACTGGTCATTGCTATTGGATTTTAAGATTATCTTTAAAACCATACTGGTGGTATTCCGCGGAAGCGGTGCCAGATAAGAGGAGGATTGCATGAACGATAACATGTACAATAACTACGAAGACGATATGGAGATTGATCTTGTGGATCTGCTGTTCTATCTTCTGAAAAAATGGAGAAGCCTGATCGTGGCCATTGTGATCGGAGCCATCTTAGGCGCAGGACTTTATGTGGTGAAAAATCACCAGCAGCAGACAGAACAGGCGGCGCAGGAAGCAGAACTTTTGAAGACCGATGAAGATGAAAGCTTTGATGAAAAAGATTACAATATCAGTAAAGATACCAAGGCCAATATGGATATTGCCTACCAGTATCGCCAACTTTATAATAAGCAGCTGGAGTATAACCAGAAATCCATCATCATGCAGTTAGATCCGAATGCGGTTTATGCCGGCGTCTTAAAATACTATATTTCTGCGGGAAATAATACCGGACTGCTCAGTGAACTGTATCAAAATATACTGAATGAAGATGATATTCTGGAAAATTTAAAGGAGGCTTCCGGATTTAAATGTGAAACTCCGTATATTAAAGAATTGGTCAGCAGCTGGGCGAGTGATGATAATGCGGCATTTATTAATGTGAACAGCAATGCAGATAATGTGGAAAAGCATTCCTTTGTGACCTATAAGGTAGTATCCACCAATCAGGAGTCCTGTGAAAAGATGCTTCAGGTACTTCGGGAAAGAGTAGAAGAGCTTCAAGCCGAGTATGAGGAAGCCTACGGTTCTTATGGAGCAAGTGAGGTGAGCAGTGCCATCAGCCAGGTGACAGATACCACTTATCTGAATGCACAGAAAGATAATATAGACCGCCTGAGCAATTATCTCACAACTATGAAAAATGCAGAGAGTGCTTTTTCAGACAAAGAGAAGACCTATTATACGAATAAATATCTGGCCAAAGAATATGCAGAGAGCGAAAATGCAGAAGAAGCAAAGGCTGAGTTACTGAATGAAATAGAACCAGTCAGCAAGGTAAAATGGCTTGCAATTGGCGTGATTCTTCTGATTATGATCTGGGGTGCTTATTATGTAGTCAGATACCTTCTGGATCAGAGAATCAAAACAGTCTCTGAACTTCAGAATACCTATCATCTTCCGGTTATAGGAACTGTGCAGACAGGAACGAAGGACAGCAAAGGACTAGATAAGATATTGGATCGTCTGTATCAGAATACGAGGCAGCGGCCAGATACACTGGAATATGTGATTCAGGCGGTTAATGCGATGCAAGTTGGAAAATCTGTTCTATGCGGAGATACAGAAATTCCGGAAGTAAAGAAACTTATGGAAGAACTGTCGGAGTCCTGCGAACATGTAGGTATTGGAGATTTTATCAGTAAAAATGTTGATTCTTTGGAAAATGCAAAGATGGCAGGAAAAGAAGTTATGATTGTATGCATTGGAAAAACCAGTCGTCAGGAAATTTCAAGAGAACTGGAAATTTGTAAATTGCAAAAGATTCAGATTGCAGGAACGATTATAGTGGAATGTAATTAAATATATTGACTGAAAAGGAAAGGCATCTTTGCGGTAT
>CAVFMZ010000159.1:0-4530 GCA_963623675.1 Firmicutes bacterium CAG:176
TAAATTTTTCCTTGCAATAAAAAAATACTTGTGCTAGGATTGAGAAAATGTGAAAAGCGAAGAACAGGACTCTTGCCTTGCAGAGACCGACAGGAATATGGCGTCACCGACTGAGAGCGCTGTTTGGAGGAGCAGGTAGAGGGAACACCTGGGAGCTGTCCGGTCGAAAGAAGAGTAGGCCGGTTCCGTGAGCATACGTTACATGCCAAAGAGAGGAGAGCAGGTTTTTCAAAAACCATGCACTCAATGCGGGTGGTACCGCGGGAGAAAGAACTGATTCGTCCCGTCCCGGAATATTTACAATATTCCGGGGCGGGGCTTTTTTGTGCGAGCAATGAGCCGGGCAGAAGCGGACCGGAAGCGTAGGCATCATATCCGAAGGATATGTAAGCAAACGTCCCCGTCCCGGAGCCAGATTCAGGAGGAATGAGAATATGGAATTTATGACAGGCGTAAAGAAAACCGACTTACTGGAACTCCCGGAGCTTCAGGACAAATCATTAGTGGGTCAGACCGTAAGAGTCAACGGTGCTGTGCATACCATCCGCGACATGGGCGATGTGGCATTCGTGGTACTTCGGAAGAGAGACGGACTTCTCCAGTGCGTTTACGAAGAAGGCAAAGCCGGATTTGACCTGAAAGACTTAAAAGAAGCAGCAACCGTAGAGATCGAAGGTGTTCTGAACGAGGAAGAGCGTGCACCGGGTGGAATCGAACTTCGTATCAGAGGATTGAAGATTCTTTCCAGTCCCTGTGCACCTATGCCCCTTCCCATTGCAAAATGGAAACTGAACACTTCTCTGGATGCCAAGCTTAACATGCGTTCCGTATCGCTGAGAAATGTAAGGGAGCGTGCCAAATTCAAGATTCAGGAAGGCATTGTGAAAGGGTTCCGTGATTTCCTGTATGAGCAGGGATTTACCGAGATCCATACCCCGAAGATCGGAGCCAAGAGTGCAGAGGGCGGCGCAAACCTTTTCAAACTGGATTATTTCCATCGTCCGGCAGTCCTGCAGCAGTCCCCGCAGCTTTACAAGCAGATGATGGTAGGCGTATTTGACCGGGTATTCGAGACGGCTCCGGTATTCCGTGCAGAAAAACACAACACCAAGCGTCACTTGAATGAGTATACATCCCTCGACTTTGAGATGGGTTACATTGATGGCTTTGAAGACATCATGGCCATGGAGACCGGATTCCTTCAGTACACTATGAAGCTTCTGGAAAGAGAATATGCAAAGGAACTGAAGATTCTGAACATCACCCTTCCGAAGACCGACAAGATTCCGGCTGTCCGTTTCGACAAGGCAAAAGAGCTGGTCGCTGAAAAATACAACAGAAAGATCCGCAACCCCTTCGACCTGGAGCCGGAGGAGGAGACGCTGATCGGTCAGTATTTCAAGGAAGAATACGATGCAGATTTCGTATTTGTGACCCATTATCCTTCCAAGAAACGTCCGTTCTACGCCATGGACGACCCGGAGGATTCCCGCTTTACTTTAAGCTTCGACCTTCTGTATCATGGATTGGAGATCACCACCGGTGGACAGCGTATCCACGATTACAACATGCTGGTGGAGAAAATCGCAGCCAAAGGTATGGAGCAGGAAGGACTGGAGCAGTATCTGGACACCTTCCGTTACGGCATGCCGCCTCATGGTGGACTGGGCATCGGCCTGGAGCGTCTGACCATGAAACTGGTGGGTGAGGACAACGTCCGTGAGACCACCCTGTATCCGAGAGATTTATCAAGACTGGAACCGTAGTGAAGAGAAGGAGAATTTACCATGGCAAATATTATTTCTGATGAAACCATTGAATATGTCGGCATTCTCGCAAAGCTGGAGCTGTCTCCGGAAGAGAAAGAGCAGGCAAAGAAAGATATGGGAAATATGCTGGACTACATCGATATGTTAAATGGTCTTGATACAGAAGGCGTAGAGCCGATGTCCCACGTATTTCCGGTACACAACGTATTCCGCGAGGATGTGGTAACCAACGGAGACGGACACGATGCAACACTGGCCAATGCACCGGCACAGAAGGACGATGCATTCAAAGTACCGAAGACGGTAGAATAGGAGGGCATGACGATGAATCTCATGAGTCTGACTGCCGTAGAACTCGGCAAGAAAATAAAATCCGGTGAAGTAACCGCAGTGGAGGCCACAAAGGCAGCACTGGAGCAGATTAAGAAACTGGATGGAACTTACAACTGTTACGTGACAGTGGATGAAGAAGCTGCTCTGAAAGAGGCAGAGGAAGTACAGAAGAAAATCGAGGCAGGAGAACTGACAGGTCCGCTGGCAGGCGTTCCGGTAGCCATTAAGGACAATATGTGTACCGAAGGAATGCTCACCACCTGCAGTTCCAAAATCCTTTATAACTTTAAACCGACCTATACGGCAGAAGCCGTTCTGAACCTGAAAAAAGCAGGGGCAGTTGTGATTGGAAAGACCAACATGGACGAGTTCGCCATGGGAAGTACCACGGAGACTTCTCATTTCGGACCGACGAAAAACCCGTGGAATCCGGAACATGTACCGGGCGGTTCTTCCGGCGGAAGCTGCGCAGCAGTGGCAGCAGAGGAGTGCTCTTATGCATTAGGTTCTGATACCGGTGGTTCCATCCGTCAGCCCAGTTCCTTCTGTGGCGTTACCGGTATCAAACCGACCTACGGAACCGTCTCACGTTACGGTCTGATTGCCTATGGTTCTTCTCTGGATCAGATCGGACCGGTCTGCAAGGATGTGACCGACTGTGCAACCGTACTGGAAGCCATTGCTTCCTATGATCCGAAGGACAGCACCTCTGTGAAGAGAGAGTCCTATGATTTTACTTCTGCATTGAAGGATGATGTAAAAGGGCTGAAGATCGGTATTCCGAAAGATTATTTCGGAGAAGGTCTGGACCCGGAAGTAAAGGAAAGCATTCTGAAAGCAGCTAAAGTGCTGGAAGAGAAAGGTGCCATTCTGGAAGAGTTCGATTTAAGTCTGGTAGAGTATGCAATTCCGGCTTACTATGTCATTGCTTCCGCAGAGGCAAGCTCCAACCTGGCACGTTTTGACGGAGTTAAATATGGATACCGTACCAAAGAGTATAACGGTCTCCACAATATGTATAAGAAATCCAGAAGCGAAGGCTTCGGACCGGAAGTAAAACGCCGTATTATGCTGGGCTCCTTCGTATTAAGTTCCGGCTATTACGACGCTTACTATATTAAGGCACTGAAGACCAAAGCGCTGATCAAACAGGCATTTGACCGTGCCTTTGAAAAATATGATGTAATTCTGGGACCGGCAGCACCGACCACAGCGCCGAAGCTTGGTGAGTCCTTAAGTGATCCGATCAAAATGTATCTGGGCGATATTTACACCATTTCTGTCAATCTGGCAGGACTTCCCGGTATCAGTGTTCCCTGCGGTGTGGACAGCAAAGGACTTCCCATCGGCATGCAGCTGATCGGTGACTGCTTCAAAGAAGACAACATTATCCGTGCGGCTTACGCATTTGAACAGACAAGAACCTACGAACGCTGTGCAGCAGCCAAAGCGCAGGACTAAGGAGGAGAACGAAGATGAGCAAACAGTATGAAACCGTCATCGGTCTGGAGGTTCATGTAGAGCTGGCCACCAAGACCAAAATCTTCTGCTCCTGCAGTACAGCATTTGGAGGAGCACCCAACACCCACACCTGCCCGGTCTGCACCGGTATGCCGGGTTCCCTTCCGGTACTGAACAAACAGGTAGTGGAATATGCCGCAGCCGTAGGACTGGCAACCAACTGTACGATTACCCAGAACTGCAAGTTCGACCGGAAGAACTATTTCTACCCGGATAATCCGCAGAACTATCAGATTTCCCAGCTGTATTATCCCATCTGCCGCAATGGTTACGTGGAGATTGATACTCCGGCAGGCCCGAAGAAAATTGGTATTCATGAGATTCATATGGAGGAGGATGCCGGAAAACTGATCCATGATGTGTGGGAAGACTGCTCTTTGGTAGACTACAACCGTTCCGGTGTACCGCTGATCGAGATCGTGTCCGAGCCGGATATGAGAAATGCAGACGAAGTCATTTCCTATCTGGAAAAACTCCGTATGATCATTCAGTATCTGGGAGCTTCCGACTGCAAGTTGCAGGAAGGCTCCATGCGTGCAGATGTGAACCTGTCTGTCCGCGAGGTGGGTTCCGAGAAACTGGGTACCCGTACCGAGATGAAGAACCTGAACTCCTTCAAGGCCATTGCACATGCCATCGAGGGAGAGCGGGAGCGTCAGATTGAACTGCTGGAGATGGGCCGTCAGGTCATCCAGGAGACCAGAAGATGGGATGACAACAAAGAGTCTTCCCATGCCATGCGTTCCAAAGAGGATGCACAGGACTATCGTTATTTCCCGGAACCGGATCTGGTACCGATCATTATCAGCGACGAATGGCTGGCTGCCATCAAAGCCCGTCAGCCGGAGCTTCGGACTGCCAAACTGATCCGTTATAAGAAAGATTTTGATATTCCGGATTATGATGC
>CAVFMZ010000160.1:0-4347 GCA_963623675.1 Firmicutes bacterium CAG:176
AGCATTTCACGTCTGATTTATGAAATTTTGCTTGGCTCTGAACAGTTACAAAATATCATAAAAACAATGTTCGTGCAGCAAAGAAAGGAGCATCTGTTTATGAGCGCATCATTTCCGAAATGCAACCAGGCCGGAATCGAATTTGTCATTTCTACAAACGAAGAACTCCGGGAGGAAAGCATGTTCCTCTCAGAAGAATTTCCCATTGCCATGTATACACAAAATTTCATCCATGCCGCCTCAGACTACATTCCATTTCACTGGCACGATGAACTGCAGATTACCTGGATTTACGAGGGCGAGCTGGAATACTCCATCAACGGAGACAAATTCTGTCTTGGAAGCGATAAGCTTCTGCTGGTCCAGAGCCATCAGCTTCACAGCTCCCACACCACCACCGGCGATGTGAAAACCCTGTGCATCAACTTTACTCCGGAAATCTTTCATCCCTCAATTTTGAAAAATTACATCCGACCCATGCTGGACAGCCACGCCTTTGCCTACTCCCTGCTGCGATTAAAGCCCTATCAGATTACGATGCTGAAAAAATTCCAGAACTGGAAACAAGAACCACTGGGATACTTTTCTGTCATGAACTTTTTATCCCAGGTGTTTGAAGAGATTTTAAAAGAATTTGAAGGAGATGCAGAAATCCCCGACCGGGAAGAAACACGGCTGTTTCACGAAATGCTTAGCTTCGTCCACTCCAATTTCGCCCAGTCTCTCTCTGTGAAGGACATTGCGAATTCCGCGATTTTAAATAAAAACCGCTGCACCGCCCTCTTCAAAAAATACACGAACAAGTCCCCTATCAAATATTTAAACGAATACCGCCTTTACACCGCCAAAAGCATGATCCTCCACACCGACAAATCCATCTCTGATATCAGCGCCGATGTGGGGTATAACCAAATCAGCCATTTTATTGAGCAGTTCCGGTTAAGCTACGGGCTGTCACCGTTAAAATACCGAAAAAAATTTGGGCAGGAAACGTAATTTCAACGCAACAGGCAATGATTTCAACACACATAACAGGACAAAAACAGGTACTGACCATCACCCGATCAGTACCTGCTTTCCTTCAAATGCGAACCCGTAATGCCGGATCCGCTCTTTTTCGATTCCCCGCGCAAGTAATTCCGCGTCATACTGTTTTGTCTTAATCTGCTCCAGTGCGGTCTGAACCGTTTCTTCCAGGGATGCTTCTTTTCCCGGATTTCTCACTTTAAACTCCAGAATAAACGCCGGTCTGGCCGGATTCTGTAAGTCCTTTGGAATCATCATCACATCGTAGCGTCCAAACCCGCTTTCTCGGTTAGAACGAATTTCATACTCTTCTGCCTGATCTGCAAGAAGTCCCAACACAAAGCCATGATAAAAACGCTCCGGCTCGTTTTGCTGACCGCCCTCTTTTCCTGTATCAAAAAAGCTGAACGTCGCAATGGATACCTCATTCATGTAATAATTCATGGCATCCACATCGCCCTGCAGCAATGCTTTTACAAACCGGTTGTAGCTGGTCTGTGTCATACCGAACCAGCCCTTGAACATACCGGAAAACATGCTGGTCGTTTCCAGGTTTGTGATACTTAAATGATACCAGGGTTCCCGGATCAAGCCGCGGTATTCTACCTGTTCTGCCTTCAAATAGCCGCTGGCCAGAAGCAGACTCCAGATGGCATTCTCATTCTTTCCAAGCTGGTCAAACACAATCTGTTCATCAAAGGTAACCACGATCTGCCGCCCCTGCAAAAGTTCTTCCATTTTTTCCTTGATTTCCCCGGAAGCCGTCTGGATCAGTCGGCTCACCAGACTATTGGAACTGGTGGAGGCCCAGAAAGGCTGTAGTTTTCTGGTATCCAGATAATTGGTGATGGACCACGGGTTATAAATATCATGCAAACTTCCGAAAGTAAAACCATCGTACCACTCTTTTACATCCGCTTTTTTATCTCCAAGCCCGGTCTGTTCCAGTGCCGCAAATACCTCCTCTTCCGTAAAACCAAAGCAGTCCGCGTATTCATCTGAAGTAATCGTAATGACCTTCAGATTATTCAGATCTGAAAATACCGACTCCTTGGACACACGGGTGATTCCCGTCATAATCGCGCGTTCCAGATACGGATTCGTTTTAAATGCAGAATTAAACAATCCACGAATAAAGCCGGTAAATTCATCCCAGTATCCGTACACATACGCCTCCTGCATGGGCGTGTCATACTCATCAAGCAGCAGGATCGTACGCTTTTTCCAATAATGATGCAGATAATAAGACAGATTTTTCAAGGCGTCCTGAGCCGTCACATCATCCATTTCGCAGTTCATGATTTTTGTAAACTGCCGTTTTTCTGCGGTGCTAAAGCATGCCGCATCCAGAAGATAGCGATGCTTCCGATAAGTATCGCCAATGATATGCCGTATTTTTTGTACCGTATCCGCGTAGCAGTCCTGCTTCACATCCGCAAAGCTTAAATAAATAACCGGATACGTTCCCTGAATACTCCGGTATTCCGGGTCGGACCAGACAGAAAGCCCAGCAAACAGGTCTCCCCGGTTCTGATACTGCAGAGAAAAGAAGCAGTTCAGCATACTCATATTCAGAGTTTTTCCAAAACGGCGCGGACGGGTAATCAGCGTAACCACATCCCCGGACTCCCACCAGCTTTTGATAAAACCGGTCTTATCCACCAAAAAACAGTTATGCTCCTGTAAAAAAGCGAAATCCTGGCTTCCGATGCTGATTTTCTGATTCATATGCTCACCTGCCTTTCCCTTTATTCAATCTTATTCCTATCCTGTTTCTCGTGACCTGCGTCACTCGATTGCCTCGTCATTCGCCGCAACCGTGCCAGCACGCTTTCGGCTCTCTTACACTCGTTACCTTAGAGCATGACCCACCAATCAGGTACATTCTATAATGTCCGGATATCTCCGATCAACTGATTCTTCTCTGCTTCCGTGGTGGCCCAACTGGTGCAGAACCGCACGACCTTGCGTCCATCTTCCAGGATCCGCTCCTGCTCAAAGGTATACTCTTTTGCCAGCTTCTGTGCCTGTTCGTCTGTCAGGATCACAAACTGCTGGTTTGTATAGCTGTCCACAAACTCCGGGATACCTTTTTCTTTGAATGCTTTCTTGATCTCCATCGCGTAGGCATCCGCCTGAGCAGTCATCTTCTCATAGGTGTCATCCTCAAGAAGCGTAAAAAACTGCAGCCCCAAAAGCCATCCCTTGGCCAGCACTGCGCCATTTTGCTTCATATAGGTGCTGAATTTTCGCGCCAGTCCGGCATTGGTGATAACCAGTGCTTCGCCAAAGAGGGCACCGCATTTCGTTCCGCCGATATAAAACACATCTGTCAGCTCTGCCAGTTTTTCCAGAGTCAGATCATTCTTTACAGAACCGAGGCCATAGCCAAGACGTGCACCGTCCACAAACAGATACATACCGTATTCATCGCAGACCTTGCGGATGTCCTTCAGATCCTGCTCGGAATACAAAGTGCCCCACTCCGTCGGGAAGGAAATGTAAACCATCTTCGGCTCACAGATATAGTTCGGTTCTCCGTCATCGTAATAAGCCTGGACTGCTTTTTTGATCTGCTCTGCCGTGATCGTGCCATCTGCAGACGGGAGCGGTACCAGCTTATGTCCAGTGTTTTCAATGGAACCGGCCTCATGAGCATACACATGACCGGATTCCGGACAGATCACACTCTGAATCGGGCTTAATGCAGCCGCATGAACAATAAAGTTTGCCTGGGTTGCACCCGGTAAGAAATGAACCGCCGCCTCCGGTGCCTTGCATTTTTTCCGGATCAGTTCTGCCGCCTTCTCACACCAGGTATCCGTTCCGTAGCCGTCAAAGCTCTCTGTGTTTATCTCTGCTAACTTTTCTAAAATTCTGGTGCATGCACCGCGATTGTAATCATTGTGTAAACGAATCATGCTGCCTGTCTCCTCTTTCCTTAATCTGCCATAAACAGATTGTTATATTTTCTTCATTATAACAGCCCAGTTTTATTCTGTCACGGAAAACAATCAGGTCAACCACGGCAATTTTTATTCGATTGCATTTTTTATTCCTAGCGCTATAATAAAACTGCTGCACCGGTTCCGGGAGGAATGCGTCTTATGCGTATCGCCAGTGTCTAGGCTCACCTTCCAGAATATCCCGTAGAACACTCGGCGGCCGGGCGCGGCTAACCAATAAAAATTTAAGGAACTGTATCGCGAAGAGTCCGAAGTTCCGGGACTGGCATACAGAAACGCAGACCCTTTGGAATTTTCCGAGTGCGCGAGCATAGCGTCTCCCCGGAGGACCTGTCTGAGCGTGCGAAGCACGCGA
>CAVFMZ010000161.1:0-4300 GCA_963623675.1 Firmicutes bacterium CAG:176
TGACCGGACAGTTTTTGATGGTGTCTACTGCGAGATAAGTCATAAGTCTCGGATCTCCGGGTCCAACGCCGACGCCATATAAAGTTCCTTTTTTCATATAATCTTGTCCCTTCTTTGTATGTTATATCTTAAATTATTATTTTATCATACATAAAACAGAGAATCAATTGCTTTGATAAAAAAGTAACAAAAGCGAAAAATCAGAATAATATGAAATACAAAAAAATATAGTTTTTAAAAAAAATACAAAAAAATATTTTGCAATAACATGCGCAAAGCAAAAAACAAATTCTCAAATAAGTTTGTGTACAAAATATAAAAAATCTTAATTTTTTATGAAAATAATATTTATTTTTGTAAATACCTGTCATATGTTATACTACTTTACAACATGAAAGCCGGGTTTCAAATAACAAAAGGTACATAGGAGGTAATGTATGGCAAAAGAGAAAAAGAAAGAAAGACCTATTATTCAGAAAATGCTTGCTGCTCTGATTGGCGGTATTGTTCTGGGACTGATCTTCATGACAGTTCGTCAGAATATGCTGGATAGTGGAAACGAAGCAACCTGGACAACGATTAATAAACTGTTATTCCAGGATATTACCGCCGCTGATGGAATCGGCGCAATCGGTATTTTCTATATCATCGGTCAGATCTTCATGAAAGGTCTTCAGGCCGCAATCGTACCGCTGGTACTGGTATCCTTAAGCCTTGCGCTTTGCAGTATTACGGACTCTACCAAGATTGGCCGTGTTGCAGTGAAAACCCTGATTGGTTTCTTCGCATTTTATGTAATTGGTGCATTCATTGCCTGTGTCGTTGCTTACATTGTGAAAACAGCAGGACTCTTTAATGTAGTTCTTTCCGCTGACGGACTGGGCGAGGCAAGCACCATTGAAGCATTTAACCCGCTGGCTGTTATTGTTAATGCAGTTCCGAACAACATTACATCTGCATTCAGCACCAATAACAGTATCCTTGCAGTTGTATTTACCGCAGTTGTTATCGGTATCTGCATGAATGTACTGGGTGAGAAAGCAGCAGCACTGAAAAAGGTATTCGAGAGTGCGAATGAAGTAATCCAGCTTTACCTGAACTTCCTGATCAATAAGATCGGACCGGTAGCTGTATTCTGTCTGGTTACCAGAACTTTTGCAATCTATGGTGCCGAGTATCTGGCTCCGGCTGCAGCGTATGTAGCAGTTGCCATGGTTACCCTGCTTATTACCTGCTCGATTCTCTATCCGGTAGGAATTTTTGTAACCACCGGACTGAACCCGATGAAATTCCTTCAGAAGATGCTGAAGGTTGGTATCTTCGGATTCTCCACAAACTCTTCAGCAGCTACCCTGCCGCTGAATACTTCTACCAACCTGAATGAACTGGGATGCTCCGAGGAGATCACAAGCTTCGTTCTGCCGACCGGTATGACCATCAATATGAATGGTACTACCATGATGCATATGTTCGCAGTTACCTTCATCGCAACTGCAGCAGGCATCGATGTAACCCCGGCTAACATGATCGTAATGGCTCTGCTTTCTATCTGTGCAGCAGCTGGTACTCCGGCTATTCCGGTAGCAGGAACCACCATGATCTTTACTGTACTTTCCGGTATGGGCTGGACAAATGATGTATGCCTTCTTGGTTATGCACTGGTTCTGGCAATCAACAGACCGGTTGAGATGGCTCTGCTTCCGCTGAACGTTATCGGTGATGCAGCAGTAAACGTAATCGTAAATGCATCCGAAGGAAGCATCGATAAAGATGTTTACAATTCATAGGTGCTTATAATTTCAGCACCACAAAAAACCGCTCTGCATGAAACCCGCAGAGCGGTTTTTTGCAGAAATCAGCCAGGAAAACAATATAAAAACGATCTATATTATTCATAAATATTATGAAATTGACTTTATATTTCGGCAATGTTAACATGAAGTCAGATAAAATACGAACTCGTATTCAGGAGGATGAAAGAAATGGATTACAAAACAGCAAAAAGAATGGAATGCCTTCCGTTTTCCGGTATTCGTGCCGTAATGGAAAAAGCCACAAAGATGCAGCAGGCTGGCGAAAAGGTGATCCATATGGAAATTGGACGCCCTGATTTTGATACACCGCAGAAGATTAAAGATGCGGCATATAAGAGTCTTGAGAACGGAAATGTTTTCTATACTTCCAACTATGGTACTCCGGCCATCCGGAAAGCAATTGCAGATTGGGAGAACAAGAGAAATCATGTAGATTATGATGCATCCAACGTTCTGGTAACGGTAGGTGTTGGTGAAGCTACTTATGCAGCAATGGCAGCTTTCCTTGAGGATGGTGATGAGGTTCTCGTACCGAATCCGGTATGGCTGAATTACATCCATGTACCGAACTCTCTGGGAGCTACTCCGATCACTTACAGCCTGAAAGAGGAGAATAATTTCCAGATCGACTTTGAAGAACTGGAGAGCAAGATCACAGAGCGTACCAAGATGATCGTTATCGTAGACCCGAGCAACCCGACTGGTGGTGTGTTCTCTGAGGAGACACTGAAGAAACTGGCTGACATTGCAATTAAGAATGACCTTCTGGTGATTTCTGATGAGATCTACGAGCAGCTGACCTATGATGGAACCAAGCACATCTGCATCGCTTCCCTTCCGGGAATGAAAGAGCGTACCATTAAGCTTGGCGGATTCTCCAAAGCATATTCCATGACCGGATGGAGACTTGGTTATATGTGTGCTCCGGAAGAAGTGATCAAAGCATGTGTGCGTGTACATCAGTACACCATCACCTGCGCATCTTCTTTCGTACAGGAAGCAGCAATCACTGCACTCAATGACTGCGATGATGATGTAGAAGCAATGAGAAAAGAGTATCAGCGCAGAAAAGACTATGTCGTAAAAGCACTGAATGAGATTGACGGCATCAGCTGCAACAACCCGCAGGGTGCATTTTATATCTTTATGAACATTAAGAAACTTGGAAAATCTTCCATGGAGATGGCTGAGTATCTGCTGGAGACAGCGAAAGTAGCTATGGTTCCTGGATCTGCATTCGGATCTGAGGGCGAAGGCTATATCAGACTTTCTTATGCATGCAGCTATGAGGAACTGGTAGAAGCATGTGCAAGAATCAAAGATGCAGTAGAGGCATTAAGAAAATAAGGTTATAAGATCTCATTTTGTATATATTCCAACAACAGAAAAAGACCGCACAGGGCATTCTGATGCGGTCTTTTTCTGTTTCTCAAAATAACATCATAAATAAGAAGCGGTCTGCTCACCGCCCCATACGGTTCCGATTGGAATATTCACTTCTCTGGATTTTAAATACAGTTCCAACATCTGATCGAAGAGCGTTACCGCTTTTTCACTGGTCAGCTTTGGAAATTTGTGCTTAATCCGGTAGCAGACGCGTTCCGGAGGTGTGTTAATCAGCTCACTGACATAGATTTTCCGAAAACGGGACAGTTCAAGGACAACCGATTCCGGTGCAATGACCCATTGCCGGTCATTGGTCCACATACGGTTCAGTAATGTGATCGTATCAGCGGTAAAATGCGGACGTTTGGAATCAGCCAGCCATCGTTCGTGCCAGATCTGGAAATTGTCATCCCAGCTTAACAAAAGTTCCATAGAAGAATCCAGTTCATCTGTATGTACTTTTTCTTTTTTGAGAAATGGATATTCTGACTGCACCAGATACAGCTTTTCTTCAAACAGCTTCTCGGAAATAATATTTTTATAATGCAGCTGATGATAGACAAATCCGATATCAATATCATGATTGTTCAACAGACCATAGAGCTCAGAGGACTGGTGTGTCCGAATATTCAGATCCATGAGGCAGTCACTTTCCAGAATATTCATATAAAGCGGTGCCAGGAGAGCTACATTCAGACTATCCGTGCATCCGACGGTCAGAAGCATTCTGTCCTGATTATGCTGCAATGCCTGGGTTTCCTTCCAGAGAGACATCCAACGTTCGGCAATGGAGATGAATTCAATCCCCTTGGAAGTCAGTTCTACCTGTTTGTGGCCTTTCTTGCGGATTACCAGAGGAAAATTCAGTTCCGTCTCCAGGGAAGTCAGGCGGTGGCTGACGGTAGGCTGGGACAGGAACAGAAGATCTGCTGTTTTCGTAATGCTCTTGGTATTGACAATCGCGAGAAATGTTTCAATCTCGGAGAGATTCATAAATTGTTCAGTCCTTTCCTGGTGTAAAAAAAGAATAATATAAGTTACTGCCTACACAGCAGCCAGACACTTGCTGTCAGGCTGCGTAAGAACTTGATTCAGGAGTG
>CAVFMZ010000162.1:0-4148 GCA_963623675.1 Firmicutes bacterium CAG:176
ACTACGGTGTGTGGCTGCTTTTTTTGAAAGAAGTTGGTAGCTCTGACTATGATTGTTCAGCTGTAAGCCGGTGCGTGCAAAAGTTGAGTGGGACTCAATTTTTGTTGAGTGTTTGGGGAACGATTTTTGATTTCCTTTTCTCTACAATAATACCTGTAAAGAAGAGTAAACGTACGAAAGCTCAAGGCATGAAGATATAAAAGGAGACCAGTAATGACAGAAAAGAATCTTATTAAAGTTTATACAGGTGCTACAAATGAAAAGCGCATTGATATTATTATCAAAAACTATAGTGATTTTATCGGAATCGTGGATGGATATACAGATGGACTTCGATACATGATTGAAAGTGAGAAGGAAAGCAATCATCGGCAGGAAGTAGGAGACCTCGGTGTACGGATTCAGACAGGAGGAATGCCAGGGGATCCGACTGCAAAGAAGGCTATTAACAACATCATTACCAGGGATGCTCTTATTAACTGTGATTTTTCAGATGGTGTTTTGGACGGAGTTGATAATGCGGAAATCTATATCAGGGACGCATATATTCTCAAATCTATGAGAAACGACTATAACCTGTTCAACAGCCAGCTTGCAATCCTTGGTGCAGACAGGGAAATGTACATAAAGTATCTGCGAAGGGATTTGAGCATTTCGGATATTGCGGATGAGTTGGGAGTTACTTATGAGTCTGCAAAAGTGCAGCTGCAGAGAATCAGAAGAAGAGTGAAGTCGCAGGTATTGAATTTCATGAAGGGTCAGTTGGGAGGTATCGCCTAATGGAAAAAATAACAGAAAACACAACTGAAAAAAGATGTTACACAGTAAAGGAACTGCAGGAGATTCTGGGAATCAGCAGACCTACTGTCTATGAGCTTTTAAAGAAAAATGAATTTCGATGGATCCAGATTGGTACGAAGTATCGTATATCCAAGAAAAGCTTTGATGAGTGGCTGGATCAGAAGAGTGAAATCCAAGCATGAGAACGTAAATTTACGTTCTACAGGTTTTATAACTTTTCATGTTATATTGACGGAAATAAGCGAAGGAGGCGAAAGAATATGGGAATTAGTATGGAATCACAGAAAGAAATAATCTTGGATAAAACAAAAAAGACCATGTCTGTGCCGGAGATGCGAAGACTTCTGGGAATCAAGAAGACGGAGAGCTATTGGCTGGTGCATCGGAATTTCTTTCAGACACATATTGTGAATGGACAGATGCGGGTAGATATAGCAAGCTTTGAAAAATGGTATGCCAACCAGGTCAAGCATAAGAAGGTAAATGGTGAGGAACCTGGAGCTGAGCTGATGAAAAAATCTTATTCTTTTCGCGATGCTGCCAATCTGCTTGGCATCCATTCGTCAAATCTTTATGAAATCTGGCGTGACCAGGAACTGGAGACGGTAACTGTGGATTTCACAAAGAGAATTCCGATAGAGGTATTTGAAGAATGGTATGAGAATCAGATTATGTACCAGAAAGTTGGAAAGATGCCTACCATAGGAGACCTGGAGAAAGATTATATTCGTTTGCAGGATGCAGCCGATCTTCTTGGGATTACAAAAGAAAAGATGTCTGTCATTACCAGGGCAAGCCGATTTAAGGAATATTTTGAAATCCGTGTATTTGAGGATAAGAAGTGGATCTCGAAGAATAGTTTTCAATATTTTCTCAATGCGCAGAGTGTTTATCAGGTTGTAAAGGAATCAGAGAAAGAAGAAATGACCAAATGTGAAAACATGGAGACAAAAGAATATATTTCCCGGCAGGATGCAGCTGCTCTTGCGGGAGTTACCAGTGGAACGATCACAAAATGGATACAGGTTGGGCATTTTTCAAGTGTTGGAGCGGGAAGGGCTTTGAGAATACATCGGAACGAATTTTTGGATTGGCTGAAGGAATATCGGGAGGGAGTTTAAGTGTATGGCTTATATTAGAAAACGTAAGAATTCATACAGTGTAGTATATCGTGTGAAAGATGCAGAAGGCATGGAACACCAGAAATCAGAAAGCTATGCAACGCAGAAGGAAGCAGAAAAGCGAAAAAAGGAAATTGAATACAAGCAGTCTCTGGGAACCTTCGTCGTCCCGAAATGTACCAGAGTGAAAGATCTTGTACGGGAGTATGTCAGGATTTACGGCCATAATGAATGGGGAGTATCTACCTATGATGGTAATGTTGGATTGATCAATAACTATATTCTTCCAACCATCGGGGAGACTCCGCTGTCGGAAATCAACAACCATTTCATGGAAAAATATTATGCCAGTCTTTTGAAAATGCCGGCAGTAAAGAGTACCAGAAATCAGAACGAGGATAAAACAATTACGGCAGCCACCGTTCATCAGATTCACAAGGTATTAAGGAGCTGTTTCAGACAGGCAGTAAAGTGGGAAATGATGGACAAGAACCCGGCAACGGATGCTACGCTGCCAAAGTACAAAGCACAAGAAAGAGAAATCTGGACTGCGGAAATGCTGATGCAGGCAATCGATGCCTGTAAAAATAAGTGGCTTAAAGTAGCATTTCATCTGGCTTTTGCAGCAACCGTCCGTATCGGTGAATTGCTGGGACTGACCTGGGATTGTGTGGATATATCGGAGGAGGCCATTGAAGAGAATCGGGCATATATCTTTATCAATAAGCAGGTGGAACGTGTGTCAAGAAATGCTATGGACGAGCTGGATTCCAAAGAGGTGATTCTGGTTTTCCCTTCTCAGAGGAAGAATAACAGAACAGTAAGAGTACTGAAAACACCGAAAACGGATACCAGTGAGCGAAAAGTATATATTCCAAAATTTGTAGCACTGCTTTTGGCTGATATCAGGAAGGAACAGGAAGAACTAAAGGATATACTGGGAAGCGAGTATCAGGATTACAACCTGGTTATGGCTACGACCTTTGGACTTCCGATCGGAGACAGCTATCTGCGTGACCAGATGCAGAAAGTCATAGATGAGCAGGGACTTCCGGATGTGGTTTTTCATAGTCTCCGACATACGAGCGTCACATATAAGCTGAAGCTTAGTGGTGGCGATATCAAGGCGGTTCAGGGAGATTCCGGACATGCGCAGGCTGATATGGTAACGGAAGTCTATGGCCATATCATTGACGAGGACAGACGAAAGAATGCACAGAGAATGGAGGATGCGTTTTATAACAGGGAAAATCTCAATCCCCGGATGAAAGGGAAAGATGTCGGTCAGGAGGCAAATACAGTAACTGTACCGGAGGGCGTGGATGCAGAACTCTTGATGAAGGTTCTTGGAAATCCGGAAATGGCAGCATTGCTGACGAGTCTGGCGAAGACAATGAAAGTATAATAAAGAAAGTAGCGATACCACAATGATAGAGATATCTGTGTGGTATCGTTTTTTCTATTCATAGATATGGTAGAGATTTAATGTTTTATTGCGCTTTGGATATACTAACGATAGTTTTCAACATGGTGTTGACAGGTCTTAAAATCGAGAATAAAATATAATTAACAGAAATAACCTGAAAGGTTATAAAAATTTAGAGAGAAAGGAGTGAGGTTTATGTTATATGAATTTTTGAAAAACAATTATAAAGAAGCAGAGCCTATATTTTTTTCTGATATAGTAGTTAATGGTATTACAAAATCAGCAATAAACCAGCAACTGAAAAAATTGTGCGATGAAGGCAAATTGGAAAAATACGAGAATGGTATCTATTATTTGCCAAAGAAATCACGATTAAAAACAAATGTAGGTGTAAATGCAGACACAGTCGCCAGATACAAATATATTTCCAGAGGTGGAAAAGTAGATGGTTTCTATTCTGGGAACACCTTTGCTAATCAGCTTGGAATTTCAACGCAGGTGCCCAATAAAGTTGAGATTGTCAGCAACAATATGTCTGCAAAAGTAAGAGAAGTTCCTATTGGTAAGAGAACATTTATTGTAAGAAGATCAGTGGTTCCGGTAAATGAGGAAAATGTTTATGTGCTGCAGTTGCTGGATTTACTAAAGAACCTTGATGTGTATCTGGATGAAGGCTATGGTGTGGCTCGTGAAAAAGTATCTCAATTTGTGCGGACCCATGGCATTACAAAGAGAGATGTGGATCGTTATATAAGAGAGTTCCCGATTGCAGTATTTAAATATTATTATGAATTGAGGTT
>CAVFMZ010000163.1:0-4115 GCA_963623675.1 Firmicutes bacterium CAG:176
GGTCAGTGACAGCCGAATAGGTTAGTTCAGTGACAGCTCATGAAATCAATAACATATCATAATTAATTTTTACAATTTTTCCACGGAATTTATAAAGTTTCGATCCCAAATTAAAATCCACTCTTAAAGAGTCTCTTCCCTGAATCTTTTGCTTTTTCTCCTGAATTTTTTTATACTGTTCATAAGTTGCATATTCTTTTGCTATTCCATAAGCATCTGAGACCAAATACAATTTGATATCCTTATATTTAAACTGATCCGCCAAAAAAATTGTGCCAAACCTTTTTGTTAAAAAATCTTCAATCGTGACTGTAAATTTTTCCTGTATATCTTTGACATTTAATTTTTGCGGACTATTTACATTTTTCAATTCTAATAAATACAAAACATATGCTGCACATTCACAGTCTACGACAACTGCAAAATCAATTGATTTTGGTGGAGATGCCAAGTGCAAGTCATTATAATACTCATCAACCTTTATTATCGCAATCTTTTCTTGATTCAATGATTTTTCTATATCTATTTCGATGCCTTCGTCTTCAATCGTTTCTTTTAAATGCGGATTTAGTTCTTTGCATGATTTTATCTTTTGTATCATCCAGTTACTCCTCCGTATTTAATTTATAAATAATCTCTTCCCGCTCATTATATAATGCTTCACTTACATCAATAAAGTTTTCATCATTCGCCCCCAGTTCATCTACTTCTATATGTTTTGAAACACTTCCTTCTGGTGTTTCTTCCAAGACAATCGGATCATAAACTTTGTAATTCAGTTCTTTTCCTAACACCAGATTATTGAGTTTATTAAAAACATAGTTACTATGAGACGACATAATTAATTTAACATTTTCATTTATCAATTTGCTAAATATTTCTACTAATGCAATTTGATTATTTGGATGCAAATGTGCTTCAGGTTCCTCAATAAAAACTATGGATTTTATTTTTCTATACTTTTTATTTGAAGAAGCAATAATATACTTTAGAAAAGCTACAATGGGAGAAACCTCTGATACCATAGATGACACTTCCGTCATTTCATACGAGGCATTTATGTTATCAGGCTTATACATAAGTGCATTTCTATTTTTATCAAAAGTTACCTTTCCCTTCAGTATATTCTCTTCTATATCACTATAAAATTTTTTCAGGTTTTCATTTTCCTTTGCTTTTATATTCGACAAAGATATAAAATAATCCGATATAGGTTCTGAAATTCCAGGAAACTCTATTTTTTTGGTTATATATGCTCTATTTTTGGACAGTTCTGCCACAATAGATCCAAATGCATTCATTCCAGCATAGATTCCCGATCTTGATGCCGGTAAAAAATATACATTTTCAAAATTACCGGAAATCAAATTAGTATACCGGACAAATATTTTCTTAATTTCCTGAAAAACAAGTTCTTTTGGTTTTTCTACATCATCTACAACATAAATATCCAAATGTGTCCTTGAATTTCTGGATTTATGAAAATCGGAAGAAGCCTTTTTCAGATAGACTGGTTTTATGTTTATCTGCCCTGTTATTTTTTCTCTTTTTAAATCAATATTTATTGTATACTCTTCAGACTGTAATGTAATCTCCGGCTCTTCTTCTAACGTTTTTTCTAAATTTCCAAATGTGCTCCGACACGAATTCATAAATGCAGACATAAATGTAAAGCTTATAAGATTATTGGCCGCATCCACTATATCCTGCGTAATCTCCTGTGCCTGTATATCTGAATTCATGAATTTTTGAATCAGATTTTCAATTCTTTTTTGGTATTCTCCATTATCACTGCCTCTTAAGGTCTCTATATAAACCTGATTATACATTCTTGGCATCAAAATAAACATATCACCAATAAATGTCTTTAATAGTAAATATACAATCTGCATCGCATATGACTTTCCAATATTGTTATTGCCATATGTTACAATCATGTCTTTATCGAGGTCGTATTCAAACTTATTTATTGGGCCAAATCTTTTTATGATTACTTTCATACAAAGCCTCCTTGATCTATAATCGCAACTGTAATTTATCTCAACAACATTTCCAACCGGATACCAACAGTTTAACACAGCAACATATAAACAACAATATCCATGACACAAGAAAAATCAAGAGGTGCAGACAACATTTCACGCCACTCCTAATTATGCATGATTCTTTCCTTCATCCACGCCTTCCGTACTCTCCTTTGTAAACATAATCTTCAGAGTAAGGAAAATAAGCTGCAGATCCAGCAATACAGAATAACTCTCAATATACATCAGATCCAACTTCAGCTTGTCCAGTGGAGTGGTATTATACTTTCCATAGATCTGTGCATAGCCTGTCAGACCTGCCTTTACTTTCAGACGGTAAATAAACTCCGGTGTTTCTTTGCAAAACTCATCTATGTATGTCTGGCGCTCCGGACGGGGGCCCACAATACTCATATCACCATTTAAAATATTAATCAGCTGTGGCAGTTCATCCAGACGGGTCGCACGAATGAACTTTCCTACTTTGGTAATACGACTGTCATTTTTAGAGGAGAACTGGGCACCATTCTTCTCCGCATCCACAATCATGCTGCGGAATTTGTAAATATAAAACTTACGTCCGTTCAGAGTAACACGCTCCTGTTTATACAGAGCCGGGCCATGGTCCTCCAGCTTAATCGCCAGTGCAGTCAACAGCATAAATGGAGATGCTACCAGAAGCATACAGCCCGAAATCACAATGTCCATTGCCCGTTTCATTACTCTCTGTTCAAAAGAAATTCCGGAATTACGAAGCAGTAAAAATGGCGTATCAAAAGAATGCACTCTGTCAGCTCCGCGAAGAAGCACATCTGAAATCTCCGGCGCCACATAAATACGAATGGATTTCTCATAACAGAATTTAATCAGATCATTCCGCTTCTGCTCTTCCAGTCCATACAACATCATGGCGTCGCAATCCTTAATCTCTTCCTGCAGCTGCGCCAGTGTCTCAGAAGCAGGAACACATCGTGTCACCTCATACAGATCTTTCCGCGCTGAAATCTTCCTGATCAGATTCGCTCTGTATTCTTCATCACAGATCAGAAGCAGGCGTTTTGGCGGGAACAACTTCCGGAAAATTCCATCAGAAAACTGGTTGATTATTCCAATCACAACCCAATCCGCCACACACAAAAGCAGCATCGGCCAGAGAATCGGGAACGGGAACACACCAAACACTACAATAATCTGCAGATACATGATACCGTTGGCTACCAGTGCGCCTAATGCCTGTGACAGAATCAACTGCCCCTTATTATAATATGCGTATTTTGTGCCTCCATATAAATAAATGAAAATAATCATATAGAGCACATAGAAGCCAATCATCATAAGATTTCCCTTATTTTCAAAAGGGATCACCATTCTGTCATTGTAGAGTACAAACCATACATACCCAAAGAATATAGATTCCAGAAGAATCTCCGCTCCGGCAAATGCAAGCCGCAACAACCTCTTGTACTGATCAAATTTATCCATCGTATTTCATTCCTTTCCCACTTTCGTATTTCTTATATACTGTTTCACCTGAAACATCATTATCCCTATCACAGCACCTGCTGTGTTACAGATCACATCATTTGCATCCGCCCAGCCACGGCCGGTCACGTACTGCAGTGCCTCACATCCAACAGAAAGTCCCAGCGCAGTCAATCCTGACAAAACAACCGCTCTCCACCAAGGCCATCTTTTTTGTTCTAACCAATATCCGCAGGAACAGCCAAATGGAAAGTACAAAAGCACATTCAATCCCATTCCTGCCAAATCATCCGCGTTCTCTATAAATCGCAGATTCCAGTGAATCTGCTCATCATATCCCGGTGCCCGCCGCAACAACGTAATATACAGAATCAGGAAAATACTGTACAGCACTACAGATTCATGTCTCCGCTTTGCCATTAACCATGCGCCTCCGGCAAGCGCACTTAACAAAAATATTTCCGACCAGGTCAAATTCAAACTGCTTCTGTAGAAAAATGCATGCAAAATGTCTGAAATCATTCAGTGAGTTCTCCTTGCCTTTTCCATCTACATATATTATGATGTCGGGGTCAAAAGCCCCCGACTTTGATGCCTACGGATTGCTCC
>CAVFMZ010000164.1:0-4025 GCA_963623675.1 Firmicutes bacterium CAG:176
GTAAAGGTCAAATCCTTCGCTCCACGCCAAATACAGCGCCGCTTACTTGCGGCGCTTGCTATAGCACTCAGCCGGAAGGGCTTTTGACCATGGCATGAGTGGTTCCAAATCTTTTTCATCTATACTTCCATCGGCTCGAACAGCCTGCGTCAATTCTGTCAGCAAATGCTTCATGTAATAGTAGACATTCAGGCCATTTGCCCTGGCAGTCTCCGTCACACTGTAGATGATTGCACTTGCCTCAGCTCCACGCACCGTGTTGATGGTCATCCAGTTCTTACGACCAATTGTGAAAGTCCTCAGGGCGCGTTCACTGGCCAGGTTATCGATCGGTACTTCTCCGTCTGCCAGGAACACCTTCAGGTATTCTTCCTGATTCAGACAATAGTTGATGCCTTTGGCTGTTTCACTTTTGGGAAGCACTGACCGGTCTGCCTGTATTCCTCGAAGCCAGGTGAAGAATTCTTCAACCAGCGGCTTGATAGAGATTTGCCGCTCCTTTAAGCGCTTTTCAGGCGTTAGATTCTTCAAAGCTCCTTCCAGATCATAAATAGCACCGATTCGTACAAGTGCTTTATACGCAACGGATGCCTCGACTGCTTTAGGGTTGCTTTTTCCAATCGCCTTAATCGCATTTGCAAAGTGACGTCTTGCGTGAGCCATGCAGTTCGCATTCTTTACACAGGTTAGATCCCGCTCCAGCTTATGATACTGTTCCAGACCATCTGTCATAAGAACACCGTCAAAGTCCTTATAGTACGCTTTCGGATGATCACTGTGACGCGTCTTCTGGTATTCATATACAATGATCGGCGGTACCGGGCTCAATTCTCCAGTGATGTGAACCCACATGTAGCTTTGGCTGCCTGCAGGTCTGTCATCACGGATTACATTCACCGGTGTTTCATCGCTCTGATTCACGTGTGCCTCCAGCTGACGTTTTCTCATTAGATCACACACGGGTGATAAATAGCGTTCGGCCGTCCATACTGTCCAGTTCGACATGGTCTGCTTGGACAGATTCAGCCCGTTCGCCTGAAAGTCTCTGGAAATTCGGTCAAGTGGATTGCTGTTTACGTACTTGGCATTGATGATAGCGGCTTCGAGAGAAGGTGTTGCAATGCTTCCCTTGAACATCGTTTCCGGATGATCTCCACGGAGAAATTCATCCTGATGTACACCATCTGTTCCAACATACACTTTTATGATATGTTTTTCAGCAGTCCATTTGGCCGGCTCGAAACGAAGCTGCCAGAAAATCTCATCCGGCATACTTTTCCAGTTCCCTTCACCGAACACTTCATTCAGGTTCTGTTCCGGTATATCATGAGGGATTACTTCCTGCGGAAAATCCTTCATGTCTTCTTCACGCTGGCCTTTCTTCTTAGGCTTTCGCGGCACCTTTCCGGATGAATCAATGACCTCTTCCACTGTTGGCTCTTTAGCTGTTTCATCACAGTTCGCTTCTGCTTCATTAAAAAAAGAAAGCTGTCCTGCGATATCATCCAGTTTTTCTGTATGACGACCAAAACGCTGCTGATTTGCCAGCCGGATCTGCTCTACAAGGTTTTCGTAGTTCTGCTCCAACCGATCAAGCCGGTCCTGCATCTGGTAAATGACATCGTTCTTGGTTTCATGATCCATCTTATTCAGTTCATCTGGAGTGAATTTTTTGCACATGATATCCGCCTTTCTTACTAAGAGTAGTATAGCAGAAATCCGTGATAAATGCGAACCAGCCCGCAGGCAGAGTTCGTCATTTTTTCCTGTCACGAAAGCCATCAGAATCCGTATGCGAGCCTTTGGAAATATAGGGTTTTCAAGGTGCAGTTGCATCGTTCCTGCGTGATAGCAGGCGAACGAATTGTTCTGATTCGGTCATCCATCGTAAACGATAGCAGTTCTTTTCAGTAGCAAAACAGAAAATATATTTTCTCTGTTTTGTACAAACGTTTCAATAGATATTTTTCGGATCGACATCTTTGATTTTGGGATCCAGGGGATTTAAACCCATCATAAGATACTTGTACTGTTCTTCGGTAAGGTCCGCTGCTTCCTGTGTATTCCTTGGCCAAGATAATCGTCCCGCTTCAAAGCGTTTATACAGAAGTAAAAATCCGGTACCCATCCACAAGAGTCCTTTGCACCGGTCAGAACGTTTTCCGCAGAACAAAAAGAGTGTTCCCTTCTCGAATGGATTTTGTCCATACTTATTGCCGATAATCGTCGCCAGTCCATCAATACCTTTTCTCAGATCAACTGTGCCGCAGGCAAGAACAACGCGGCGAATACCAGCTGCATCTTCAAGCATGTGACACCTCCTGGAGAATCCGACGCAGAAGAGCATCAGAGATTTCATTAGAAATATCAATCTGCAACGCTGCAGTACGAATTGTTGCAACCGGTTTGCTGGAAACCATGTGTGTATTCGCTTCCGTAGAAACAGAGCATGGAATTTCAACAAAAGTCACTTCTGACTTCTCTGTCACAGCTGGAACCGAAGTATTTCCCTTCATTTCTTCATAAGCCTCTTTTCGAAATCGTCTCTGCCAGTGATAGTAGCTTTGCTCGCAAATACCATTTTCATCCATCCAGCGTTTTGCTGACTGACCTGCTGGTCTCTGACCACAGGCCTGAATAATCTTTTTCCAGTACGCTGCACGGACTTCATGAGTGCATTGATCCATAGTCTTTAGTCCTCCTTGAAAAAATCTATTGTTTTTCTCAAGTATGCACTAAAAATGGATTTCGCGAAAGGCGGGTGGTTTGACCTTTACTTAAATGAAAATGTAACAGCTGTTTTAAAAAGCAGTATGTGGGATCTGGCAACCTGTGCTGACGGAGAACCGAATGTGGTTCCTGTTGCTTTTAAAGATGTAACAGAAGACGGAAAGTTAGTAGTCGGTGATGTATTTTTAGAGACCACTTTAAACAATCTGAAAGCAGACAACGGCCAGATTGCCATCTCTGCTTACGATGCAAAAACCCTGGAAGGCTATCAGATCAAGGGAACTGCTGAATACGTAACAGAAGGTACTGTAGTTGATACTTTCAAAGCCATGGTAGAAAAAATGTTCAACGGCGCAGCTACTGCCAAAGGTGCACTGATCATCACTCCAAAGAAAGTGATCGTTACCACTCCAGGTGCTGAAAATAAAAAAGTGCTGTAACAAATTCAGGGAGATGAACCATATCCGGTCCATCTCCCTGTTGTTATCACCTCTTATATGTTTTCATTATCCTTTTAATACTTTGTGGACCATTTCAATGGTTTCACCAGTTTCCTGTGCGATATCTTCTTCTGTTTTTCCAGAAAGATACAGACGGAATATCATTCCGGCCTGTTCTATTCCCTGCTCTATTCCAATCTTTTTGCCACGTTCTATCCCAATCTGCTTGCCTTGCTCTATGCCAATCTGCTTGCCTTGCTCTATGCCAATCTGTTTGCCCTGCTCCATTCCAAGTTTCATGCACTCTTCTTTAAACATCCGTTTTACTTTTTCTTCATCGTATTCATAAATGCTCACTTTAACCACCTCCGCTCGGTTTTTGCTCAGGAACTCTGCAAGGATTCCTCTTTGGATGCAGTCTTCTACTGCTTCGTTTACTGCCTGTGACAAGGGCAGTTTCTTTTTCAGCCGTTTTCGGACTTCGCTTACGAACTGAGCATAGTCATTCAGCTGTCTGCAGCGTTCCATTAATATTTTATTGTAACCTATGTTCACATTCAACACCAATGTTTCCAACTCCAGGCTTACGTGTTCTGCTTTTTTGGCATAAAGACTGGACAGTTTCAAAACTTCTCTTTCCTGCATGTTCTCCTGGCCATTATAAAATACCACAAATTTGGGTTCCGGGATCTGCGCTGGAACACTTCCATACAGGAACATATCTTTTGTCAGTTCTGAATAAACATCCGATACGTAAAACAGATTTCGCAGGGGAAGATTGGGGTTTTTCGTTGACTGGTTGCAGATTTCGGCTCAACGGTGTGAGCTTTTCGTTTGAACCGGTGTGACCATAAC
>CAVFMZ010000165.1:0-3987 GCA_963623675.1 Firmicutes bacterium CAG:176
AAATGCATGTTCTTCGAAGGCCATGGTATCTGCCTCGTCCTGCATCTCTTCTATGAGTTCTTCCAGTTCTTTTTCTTTCTCATACTTCCGATTTTCTTCTGCTTTGATCTGATTCTGTGCATCCTGATATTGATCTTGTTTTTGTTCAAGAAAATGCTGTTTTTCTCTCAGATTCTTCTGTTGTCTTTCTAATTCCACAGTCAGATTCGCTTCTCTTTGTTTTAATGCCACGGCATCACTTTTATTCAGAGATTCCCGTTCTTTTTCCATGGACTCATGTTTTGCATCCAGTTCCTGATGTTCTGCCTGCAGTTTCTCAATGTTCTGTCTGCACTCAGATAATTTCTTCTCTTGTTCCTTCTGCTGTATCTTTGCATTTTCTAATTTGGTTTCTGCCTGTTCATACCGGTCTGCTTTTTCATATAATAATTTCTGATTGTATTTTGTGAATACTGCCTGAATCTTCTCTGCTGCCTGTTTTGCTTCTTTTCTGTTCTTCAGATTCATGTTCATGGTATCCATATTTTCAATTGCTTCAGACATTGGCCGCAGATCATCATCCGATAAAGGCTGGAGTGAATCACTTAAGATATCATTGATCACGGTTGGTTTGAAATCCTTGGAAAGTTTCGGTGTTCGAAGCTGAATCAGAAGATCGATCATTTCCTTATATTCTTCAACTGTCTCAAATCCGAAGATCTGACGGTTAACATATTCCATATAATCCGTCTGTCGGTCTATGACTCGACCTCCTGCCCCAATCCTGTTCTCCAGCTCTTTTTTTGATAAGGTAACCTTTTCTCCCGTATCCTTATATAAATAAAAATCTTTGCCTACCCGTCTTCCGTCTGTCAGGCTGAAATACCATTTGTCCAGATTCTTTCCTCTTCTTGCACGGATTCCCATTCCAATCGTCAGGTAGGTGTCACTGCCCTGCCTTTTGAATTCCAGGTACAGATAACCTGTCCGCTCCTCGCGTCCGTCGTCTTCTTCCAGAAGGTAGCTGCTCATCTTACGATCTCTGGAACCAAATGGATCCAGTCGTTCCGGGCTCATATTTCCATCCAGCAGAAGTGGAACCACACTCTGCATAGTTACAGATTTTCCCGATCCATTTGAACCTCGAAGAAGCATCCGCCCCTTTACAAAAGGGAATTCCTGTTCATCATAATACCAGAAGTTGATCAGTCCGATCTTATTTGCCTGCCATCTGCTATTCATCATTTCTTCCTCCCGTATAATCCTCTGGATAACTTCCCTGTATCTTTCCGGTAAGCGGATATATCTTAATCTGATGTTCTGCCTCTTCTTTCCTTATGAACATCCATAATTCCATCTGATCAATCACACTTTTTACAAATTCACCTTCCGGCAACTCCCGATAGTTTTTTGGAAATCCACTTCCATATTCCTGTTTCACTTTTTTTATCAGATTTTCGAACTCAATCCGATCTGTAAGACAGCTTTCATCCGCTGCCGTCTTCCATTCTCCATTCTCAATCTTCTTTCGTATTTCACCAAAACACAGAAGTAATATATCCGATATCGAATTATTGCCCGGAAATACTGTTCCCATTCTGCACTCATCTCCGGATAGCAGATATGCGCTTCCCCTGTGAATATGCACCTGACAGTCGAAGATCTGTTCCAGTTCTTCACTCAATCTCCGTCCATAGTATTTCAGATATTCAAAATCTTCCGGTGATCCGTCTTCTTTATACATTCCCGGTGCAAAGATCAGCCTTTTATAGACTCTGTGTCTTCTTGCAAATCCCCGATCTTCATCCACTTCGAACCAATCACTTTCCTGAAAATCTTCCGATTTTGTATATTTCATAATATCTCTCGAAAAATTCTTCATAAAATATCTGGATGCACCTGTATTTTCATAAAGTACTTCTCCAGCCACGTCGTCCATGAATGCTTCATCTTTTCCGTCTGTAATTCCGACAATCCCCTGATCTGCCGCAAATCTCAGCACGCGGATCAATTTTCTCCGGCTCGTATACAAAGTCCAGTCCGAAATCTCTCCCGGCAGATTTGCCGTAATATATTCCGTCAGCTGTGACAGGATAAACTGCTCCTGTGCATCTCTGTCTTCCAGAAACATCAGCAGGATGCAAAGATAGGCATACTCCTCTTTTGATGAAAAATTTTGAATTCCCATAAAAATTTCCGGTATTACAGGAATCTTCTCCATCTTGATCAGAAGAGCATTGTCAACAATCTGACAGCCCATCTTCTCGGTGGTAAATTTCCGCAGTTCACCGAGCGCATCTCTTATTTTATAATACATTTCTTTATCTCTGGATTTTAAGATCCATCTTTCACTCAAAAGGGCTTCCAGCTCCTTCATCATTCTTCCTCCTGAAATACAATCGCCATCTTCGGCATCGTAAAGTTTCCATCTTCACAATGTACTACACACGTTTCTCCTGCCTGACCCCTGTCGAGTGTATATCTTCTTCCATCGTCAGTTCTTGCTGAAAAATCTGCAGATTCCATAGCATCCGACAGCCATTTCAGAAGAATCTCTCTGATTCTTGGTTCCAACACCGGCAGTTTATCAAACTGTATCTTTCCGTCGACTTCCAATGCCCGCAGTTTTTCAGTCTCTTCTTTCTGCTTCTCAAGCATTTTATGTCTTGTCTCCAATTTCTGTTCCAACGATTCATGGATGACACTTCTTCTGGATTTTTCTCTGTATGTACGCACTCGCGGTTTCAGAGTGATCTCTATTGGCCGTTCTTCATAAACTCCGATGTTCATGCTGTCCGTCTCACGGATCAGATCTCCTGCAAGATGCTGCGGACATTCCATGCCGAATACCATCGCCGACATCTTGTGTGCTTCTTCCACATCCCGACACCGCAAAAATAATTCTGCCACTTTCCGGTATTCTTCTTTTCTGTTCGCTCCCAACGCATTCTTCTCACTCAACTGCGCTGCATATCTTGTAATCCTACGGATGATATCATTGGTCGCATCGAAAAGCTTTCCAGCCTCATTTTCCTGCCCTTCACTTTCCACAAACCAGTCATAGATGCTTTGATAGCGTCCCTGCACTTTCTGCTCGATCATTTCTTTCGAAACTTCTATCTCCATACGAGGAATCGACAATTCATAATCGACAACTTTTTCAAATACCTGTTTTTTCAGGTCTTCGTTCTGTAAACGCAGGTTTTCTTCAATCACTCCGACATTTCTCTGCAATCCTTTAATGAAGCTTCGCAGATACTCAATCAACCGATCCTTAAACACCAGAAATTCTTTTGTATGCATCATCTCTTCTGCCCGGACACTGTTCAGATCCCTGATATAATCCTGATAATTCTGATTCAGACGTACAAAATCATTATTCAAATCCGTCCACCATGTGTATACTTCATTTTTATCTTTTCCTGCCATGTCCGGGAATCGCTCTATACTTCTCCGTATCCGCTCCAGAAGTGTCGGTTCCAACGATGCCCCCTCGATAAGCAGATTCTCTAACCGGATCACCAGACGTTCTATCTCCACGCTGTACTCTGTCATCTGATACCGATACTTTTTGTTCTTGAATTCTTCGATTGATGCAACCTTTTTTGTATCCTGGATTGTATTCAGATTCTTCCACTCTGTCAGCATTGTGAGATCCTGCTGGCACTGTTCTGGTCGGTAATCTGTAAAAAGCGGATCCTGTATCATTTCTTCATAGACCTCTTCCTGATACAGCCAGTATTTTAATTTCTCATAATGTTCAAAAAAGATACGCATGATACAGCGGTATCTGCTTACATTGTCAGCATTTAAGTATTTCGCTTCTGTCAGCGGCTTGATTAATTTGTCCGATACCTGCATAAAACTTCTCCTTTGGATTAAGTAAACTCAGTATATCATAAAGGGACAATTTGTACATCAGTCAATTCAGGCCAAAATGAAAGAGACCGAAAATACCCTGTTTTCAGGGTTTCCAGTCTCTTAATGTGCTGATTTTTATTCAAACTC
>CAVFMZ010000166.1:0-3975 GCA_963623675.1 Firmicutes bacterium CAG:176
GCGGAACCGCTCGCGCTAAGTCCTCGATCCAGCGGTACTAACCTTCGAATATCGCCTGGAGCTCATTCTCAGGAAGTACCGGGACTGCGGACGTTCCTTTCACAGGCTGTCACTTCTGCGTAGTTTTCACAGCCTGTCACTTTCACTTCTGGTTACCTGCAATTTGTAACATAAAAATTGGCAACGATCGGCGAAGAAGGAGGTTCTTCATGAAAACAATTACCGGATTACTGGAGAAATTAAATTACAGAGTGATAGATGGCGCTTTGGACGGAGAGGTCAGCGCACTGGTATACGATTCCAGAAAAGTAACAAAGGACTGTATGTTTGTCTGCATCAAAGGTGCGGCATATGACAGCCACGAGCACACGGAGGAGATTGCGGCAGCAGGCGCGAAGGTCATTGTGGCAGAGCACCCGGTGAAAGTGCCGGAAGACGTGACACTGGTTCTGGTGGATGACAGCCGTTATGCACTGGCACTTCTGTCTGCAGCATGGTTTGATTATCCGGCAGAGAAGATGAAAGTCATCGGTATCACCGGAACCAAGGGAAAGACAACCACCACCTTTATGGTGAAAGGCATCCTGGAACATGCAGGCTATAAAGTAGGTCTCATGGGCACCATCGAGACCATTATCGGAGACAAACACATTCCGGCATGCAATACCACGCCGGAGTCTTATCTCATTCAGAAATATTTTGCACAGATGGTAGAGGCAGGCTGTGAGATCTGCGTCATGGAAGTATCTTCCCAGGGTCTCATGATGCACAGGACAGCAGGCATTCCCTTTGAAATCGGTATTTTCACCAACCTGGCGCCGGATCATATCGGCCCCAACGAGCATGCCAGCTTTGAAGAATACGCAGCCTGCAAGGGCATGCTGTTTAAACAGTGCCGTCTCGGCATTGCAAATGTGGATGATGAGCATTTTCACATGGTACTGGATGGCCACACCTGCAGACTGGAGACCATCGGATTTTCCGAAAATGCAGACTACCGCGCTTCCGACATGGAACTCATCGGCAGACCGGGTTATCTGGGCGTGAAATATCATGTATCCGGAAAACTCAACATGGATGTAGAGATCGACATTCCGGGACGGTTCAGTGTCTATAATTCCCTGGTGGCCATTGCTGTATGTGAGCATTTCAAAGTGTCCGAGGAGGATTTAAAAGCGGCGCTCAAAGTAGTAAAGACCAAAGGAAGAATTGAACTTGTAAAAGTATCCGATGATTTCATTCTGATGATCGATTACGCGCACAATGCCATGGCACTGGAAAGCCTTCTTTCCACTCTGCGGGAATATCATCCCCAGCGTCTGGTATGCGTCTTCGGATGCGGCGGAAACCGTTCCAAGCTGCGCCGTTACGAGATGGGTGAGGTGTCCGGCAAGCTGGCAGATCTGACTGTTATCACTTCCGACAATCCCCGTTTTGAGGAGCCGCAGGATATCATTAATGACATTAAGATCGGTATGGAAAAGACCGATGGAAAATATATTGAGATCTGTGACCGGAAAGAAGCCATCCGCTATGTGATTGAGTATGGCCAGAAAGGCGACGTGATCGTTCTGGCAGGAAAAGGCCACGAGGATTATCAGGAGATTAAAGGGGTAAAATATCCCATGGATGAGAGAGTACTGATCCAGGAAGTCCTGAAGGAGCTGTCGGAGAAATAGATGGAATATGCCAATGTGATCGTGGATATTTCCCACGAGAAACTGGATAAAATTTTTCAGTACCGGATACCGGAACATCTGAAAAATACATTGCAGACCGGAATGCAGGTAACGTTTCCATTTGGAAATGGCAACCGTCCTATGAAAGGCTATGTAATCGGATTTGCGGAGACGCCGGACTATCCGCCGGAACGGATTAAAGAACTGACCGAAGTGGTGGAAGGCGGGGTGCAGGCGGAATCTCAGCTCATCGCCATGGCGGCGTGGATGCGGAACATGTACGGTTCTACCATGAACCAGGCTTTAAAGACGGTGCTTCCGGTGAAGCAGCAGGTGGCGGAAAAGCGGGAAGTGACATTGCGGCTCCAGGTGAGCAGTGAGCAGGCAAAGAAACTGTTAGAGGAAGCCCTTCATAAAAATTACCGGGCAAAAGCCCGTCTTCTGGCGGCGCTTCTCGACCATGGAGGAGTCCTTGATAAACGGGAAGCGGCAGACCGGTATCAGATTACGGCGCCGGTCATTAAAAAATTTGAAGAAGACGGGATTCTCCGGCAGGAGACGAAGACCCGTTACCGGAATCCTTTTGAGGGACATTTTCAGAAAAAATGGGAGTATCCGGCATTGACAGTTGAGCAGCAGCAGGTAGTGGATGGCATCTGGCAGGAATATGAGCAGGGTGTCCGGAAAACCTATCTTCTGCAGGGCGTCACCGGAAGCGGCAAGACGGAAGTCTATATGGAGCTCATTTCCAGGGTGATTGCAGAAGGAAAGCAGGCCATTGTGCTGATTCCGGAGATTGCCCTGACCTTTCAGACGGTGCGCCGGTTCTATGAGCGCTTTGGCGACCGGGTATCTGTCATGCATTCCCGGCTGTCGGACGGCGAGCGGTATGATCAGTTTGTCCGGGCAAAGGAAGGCCGCATTGATGTGATGATCGGTCCAAGATCCGCATTGTTTACACCATTTTCACAAATTGGTGTTATGATTATAGACGAGGAGCATGAAGGCGCTTACAAAAGTGAGACGGTGCCCAGGTATGATGCCAGAGAAGCAGCCATCTACCGGGCGTCCCTGTGCGGGGCATCCGTTCTATTGGGAAGTGCGACTCCTTCCCTGGAGAGCAGCTACCGGGCAAGAAAAGGGATCTATGGCTGGTATCGTCTGGACCACCGGATTGGAACAGCTGTGCTTCCGGAAGTGTCGGTGGTGGATTTAAGGGAAGAATTAAAGGCGGGCAACCGGAGCATTTTCAGCAGACGGCTGTATTCCGCCATGGATGACCGGCTGAAAAAGGGGGAGCAGATGATGCTGTTCCTGAACCGGCGGGGACTGTCAGGATTTGTGTCCTGCCGTTCCTGTGGAAAAGCAGTCCGGTGTCCTCACTGCGATGTGACTTTGTCCCTACATCAGGATGGATGGTTACGCTGTCATTACTGCGGTTATCAGATCCGGATGCCGGAGCATTGCCCGTCCTGCGAATCTCCCTATATTTCCGGATTCCGGGCAGGCACCCAGCAGATTGAACGGGAAGTGAAAAAATATTTTCCGGGAACCAGGGTGCTTCGGATGGATTATGATACCACCCGGACAAGGGAAAGCTATGAAAAGATACTTTCTGCATTTGGAAAAGGGGAAGCAGATGTGCTGGTAGGCACCCAGATGATTGTAAAGGGACATGATTTTCCCAATGTGACGCTGGTGGGCGTCATTGCTGCAGATATTTCCCTGTATGCGCCGGATTACCGGGCATCGGAGCGGACCTTTCAGCTGCTGACTCAGGCGGTGGGAAGAGCCGGCCGTGGAAAGAAAGCAGGAGAGGCAGTGATCCAGACCTATATGCCGGATCACTACAGCATTGAGACAGCGGCAAAGCAGGATTATGAAGCTTTTTACCGGCAGGAAATTCCCTATCGGAGTCTTATGGGCTATCCGCCGGTGGAAAATATGCTGGGCATTTATTTATCCTGTGAAGATCCGGAGCTTGTAGAGCAGCAGGCGGAGCTTCTGGGAAAACGAATCAAAATGGCAGATAGTCAGGATTTGCAGGTTATTGGTCCTGCGGATGCAGCCCTGGCGAAGAAAAACGACAGATACCGCAAGGTCATTTATATCAAACACAGAGATACAGAACAATTATTATACATCAAAGAGCAGCTGGAACAGCAGATGGAAAAAGAACCGGTCTGGGATAAGGTCCGGGTTCAGTTCGATCTGAATCCGTTCCAGGCCTATTAAGGAGGAAAGTTTGAAACAAGTAAGTAGAAAACAGCCACGAATAAAGGGCATAGCAAACAAA
>CAVFMZ010000167.1:0-3953 GCA_963623675.1 Firmicutes bacterium CAG:176
GATTTTGAAGACCCTTGTGGATAACGGTCAGGAAAAATCCGACCGCTATGTGGAACTTCTGGATAAAAGAAGCCGGATGGTGGATATGTTGAGAAAAATCCCCGCCGGATGTGGACAGGAGATGGAATAATATGAAATGCAGTGAGATTACGGCTCTTCTGGAGCAGGAATATGGAAAAGAATACGCCTGTGACTGGGACAATGTAGGATTGCTGGCAGGCCGCAGGGATAAGGAAGTAAAGAACATTCTGCTGGCGCTGGATGCCATGGATGAAGTGGTGGAACAGGCAGTGGAAGGGTCTTATGATATGCTTATCACCCATCATCCCATGATTTTTGGTTCCATTAAAAGAGTGACGGATGAGGATATGGTGGGAAGAAGACTCCTTTCCCTGATCCGAAATGATATTTCTTATTATGCCATGCATACCAATTATGATACCAGAGGCATGGCAGATCTGACTGCAAGACTTTTGAACCTGCAGGAGTGCACCGTGCTGGAAGAGGTAAAGGATGGCGAAGGCATTGGCCGCGTCGGTGTCCTTCCGGAAAAAATGACGTTACGGGAATGTGCGGAACTGGTGAAACGGGCCTATAACATTCCCAATGTGAAGATTTTCGGAGATCTTGAAAAAGAAGTATATTCTGCGGCGCTGTGTCCGGGAGCAGGAAAGAGTACTCTGAAAAATGTACTGCAGTTTGGCTGCGATGTGTATATTACAGGAGATATTGATCATCACACGGGCATTGATGCCGTTGACCAGGGACTCTGCGTTATTGATGCAGGCCATTATGGAATGGAGCATGTATTTACTGAAGATGTAAAAGCGTATCTGGAGAAAGCGCTGACAGGGGTACATATGGACTGTGTGCCGGTGAAGCACCCGTTTGCAGTCATCTGAAGATGCCTGGAATCCGACAGATACGATTTTGAACAGGGATAGAGAGGAGTGTACCGTATATGAGACAGATTACAGTAGAAGGACAGTCTTTGAGTGTAAAAGATGGGACCACCTATCTGGAGTTGGCAAAGAGTTTTCAGAAGAAATATGACCATGATATTGTACTGGTTCTGGAAAATAATAAAATGCGGGAGCTGTTCCGGAAAGTGAAGGACGGAGCAGCCGTTACATTTCTGACCACAGGACAGGTGGATGGATATAATACATACAGAAGAAGTGCAACGTTATTGCTTTTAAAAGCAATTTATGATGTGGAAGGTATGGATGCCGTCCGCGGCATGAAGGTAGAATTCTCTGCCAGCGAAGGCTACTATGTGAGCAGTAAGAAGATGCCGGTCAATGAGGAGACGCTGGCAAAGATTGAGAGCCGGATGAAAGAGCTGGTAGACAAAAATCTGCCCATTGAGAAGCACAGTATTCCGGTGGAAGAGGCGATAGAGCATTTTACCAGACATGGAATGCTTGACAAGGCGAGACTGTTCCGGTTCCGCAGAAGTTCCAGTGTCAATGTGTATCTGCTGGATGGTTTTGAAGATTATTATTATGGATATATGGTACCCAGCACCGGGTATTTGAAATATTTTAAACTGATCCCTTATGTTGAGGGATTTGTACTGGAGTTTCCGCCCAGGAAGACTCCGGAAATCTTTGGATCGTTCTGCGCCCAGCCGAAAGTATTCCAGACGTTAAAAAATTCCACTAAATGGGGTGAAATCCTGAATGTGGGGACCGTGGGAGCGCTGAACGAGCAGATTTCGGAAGGAAATGTGGGAAATATTATTCTGGCCCAGGAAGCGATTATGGAAAAAGGGCTGGGAGATATTGCGGCGGAGATCGCATCCAGACCGGATAAGAAACTGATTATGATTGCCGGACCTTCTTCTTCCGGAAAGACCACATTTTCCCACCGGCTTTCCATTCAGCTTATGGCTCATGGATTAAAGCCGCATCCCATTGCCGTGGATAATTATTTTGTGGAGCGGGTGGATACGCCGAAAGATGAAAATGGACAGTACAATTTTGAATGTCTGGGAGCCATGGACATTGAACTGTTCAATCAACAGATGAGCGCTCTTCTCCGGGGAGAGAAAGTGTTCATGCCGACATTTAATTTTATTACCGGTATGAAGGAATATAAGGGAAACAACCTGCAGCTGGGACCGGAGGATGTGCTGGTTATCGAAGGCATTCACTGTCTGAACGACGCACTGTCCTATTCCCTTCCGGCAGAGAATAAGTTCAAGATCTACGTGAGTGCGCTGACGCAGATGAATATTGATGAACACAACCGCATTCCGACTACCGACGGTCGTCTGCTCCGCCGTATGGTGCGAGACGCCAGAACCCGTGGAGCAAGTGCGCAGAAAACCATTTCCATGTGGTCCTCTGTCCGCCGCGGAGAAGATGAGAATATCTTCCCGTATCAGGAATCTGCGGATGTGGTGTTTAATTCGGCCCTGATCTATGAGCTGGCAGTATTAAAGCAGTATGCAGAACCGCTGCTTTTCGGCATCCGGCCGGAAGATCCGGAATATCTGGAAGCAAAACGGCTGCTCAAATTCCTTAACTATTTCCAGGGAATTGACAGTAACCTGATTCCGGGTAATTCCATATTAAGAGAATTTATCGGGGGAAGCTTCTTCCCGGTATAAAATAGAGAACTCTGTTCACAGGAGGTGATGGTATGGGAACATATTTAAATCCGGGAAGTAAAGGATTTCAGGAAAGTCTGAATTCAGATATTTATGTGGATAAAACGGGATTGATTGAAAAGACGAATGCGAAGATCAATACGCTGCAGAAATATTTGTGTATCAGTCGTCCTCGTAGATTCGGAAAATCAATGGCGGCAAATATGTTGGCAGCATACTACGACAGAGAAACAGACAGCAGACAGCTGTTTGAACATTTTCAGGTGAGCAGAGCTTCTTCCTATGATACACACAGAAATCAATATGATGTGATCAGAGTGAATATGCAGGAATTCTTAAGCGTATCGCAGGAAATTGATGAGATGCTGAAGCTTCTGCAGGAGAGACTGATTCTGGAACTGAAACGGAAATATCCGGAGTATGTGACGCAGAATAACCTCATGTTTGCCATGCAGGATGTGTATGCATTTACGCAGCATCCATTTATTATATTGATTGATGAATGGGATTGTCTGTTCCGGGAGTATCAGTATGACCAGAATGCACAGAAAAAGTATCTGGATTTTCTGCGAAGCTGGCTGAAAGATAAAGAGTATGTGGCATTGGCATATATGACGGGAATTTTGCCAATTAAAAAGTATGGCTCTCATTCAGCGCTGAATATGTTCACAGAGTATTCTATGACAGATCCTGGGGATCTGGCAGAATATTTTGGCTTTACAGAAGATGAAGTAAAAAAATTATGCGCAGAATATCGGATGAATTATGAGGAGATGAAGGCATGGTATGATGGATATCATCTCAGAGTTCATTATCGTATAGAAGTCTGTGATTATGCCATGTATAATCCCAAATCAGTGGTAGAGGCGATGATGCGTCATAAGTATGGAACCTATTGGAATCGTACAGAAACGTATGAAGCATTAAAGGTTTATATTCAAATGAATATGGATGGCCTGAAAGATGCAGTAATAGAAATGCTGGGCGGAGAAGCTGTTCGTGTCAATACAGGAACTTTTATGAATGATATGACGACATTTGCAACCCGGGATGATGTGCTTACATTGCTGGTGCACCTGGGATATCTGACCTATGACAGTGATACAGAGATGGTATCTATTCCTAACAGAGAAGTGGCGCAGGAATATGTAAATGCAGTCAGGACCATGGATTGGCATGAAGTTGCAGATTCCATAGAAGCTTCCAGAAAATTATTGGAAGCATTATGGAGGATGGATGAAAGCGCTGTTGCAAAGGGAGTAGAGCAGGCACATAAAGAAATTTCGATTTTGCAGTATAATAATGAAAATGCGTTAAGCTGTACGATCAATCTGGCATT
>CAVFMZ010000168.1:0-3908 GCA_963623675.1 Firmicutes bacterium CAG:176
TGCGGCCTCCTGGTCCCAAACCAGGCGCTCTAGCCAAGCTGAGCCACACCCCGTTTCCTCTGCCCGTCGTTTGGACACATGTTGTATTATACACATGTGTCCTGCTAATGTCAACATCTTTTTTGCAATTTTTTTAAAAAATTTGCAAAGTTTTTTTCTCAGCATCTACAGGCTGCAAATCTCACATTTGGGAAGTTTGCCTTTTTCCAGCTCCATCACGATATAAGTGGGCCGGTGCCCCTCCTGCCTTGGCAGGGAAAGGCTGCCCGGATTCAGCACCAGAAGATCCGCTCCCTGATGAATCATCGGTTTATGGGTATGGCCATACATGACAATATCCGCACCTTTTTTACGTGCCTCCCGCTCCAGATACAATGTACCGGAGTGAACAAAATAACGATGACCATGGGTCATCCAGATCCGGTATCCTTCCAGCATAAACATTCTCTCATCGGGAAGATCACAGAAGAAATCATTGTTACCGGCCACAATGGCTGCCGGTGCATCTCCCGCCAGTTCCCGGATTCGCTCTTTTCCGCCTTCCACATCCCCAAGGTGAATGAACTGGTCAATGGGCCCCGTCTTCTTCAGAGCTTCCTCCAGTGTATATTCCCGTCCATGGGTATCACTTACAATCAGTATCTTCATGCTTTTGTATCTTCCTGTTCTTTCTGAAGGGCCTCTTTCATCAGGCGCAGTGCCTTTCCGCGGTGGCTTAATTTATTCTTTTCCTCCAGAGGCAGCTCTGCAGAATAGCACTGATATTCCGGCAGATAGAATACCGGATCATATCCGAAGCCATTTTCCCCTTTTTCTTCATAGCCGATCTGGCCTTCCATAGTTCCTCTGGTGATCAGCACCCGGCCATCCGGGAAGCATGCTGCAATGGCGCAGACAAAGCGGGCACTCCGCTCTTCTCCTGTCTTTCCTTCCAGGCGCTCAATGAGACTGTTATTTTTAATATGGTAGGAAGTATCATGTCCCATATAGCGGGCAGAGTAAATCCCCGGCTCGCCTCCCAGAGCGTCAACTTCCAGTCCGGAATCATCCGCCAGCACGATTTCTCCGGTCTTCTCCATGATCTCTTTTGCCTTGATGATGGCATTTTCCTCAAAGGTCGTTCCGTTCTCCTCTGCCTCTGCCGTCACGCCCGCTTCTTTCATGGATACAACCTGGATGCCCAGATCTCCCAGAATCATGCGGACTTCCCGCATTTTGCCTTCATTTCCCGTAGCAAAAATGATTTTATCTATCTTCATTCTTTTTCTCCTGATGATTTCCCTTGGGCGGCTTCGGTCCAAGGAACTGATAATAATAGGTCTTCAGCATTCCGTTGTAGATCTTCCGGTTCTTGTCCGCTTTTCTGCCAATATATTTTTCCGTATCCTCATAACTGGTAATCAGATACATGGACCAGCTATCCAGCGCCTTGAAACGCTCACCAATCTGGCTGTAGAGAGCCGGAAGCGCCTCTTTTTCTTCCAGGCGCTCGCCATACGGCGGGTTACTAATAATAAAACCATATTTCTTCGGATGGGACAGTTCGCTGACCGGACGCTGCTGAAAATGAATCAGATGATCCACACCTGCAGCCTCTGCATTCTGTCTGGCTGCCCGGATAATGTCTCCATCCAGATCATATCCCTGAATATCCGTCTCAATCTGATCGTCCATGAGATCCATAGCCTCATCCACAGACTCATACCAGTTCTTCCTCGGCAGGAAGTTTGTCCATTTCTCTGCCAGGAAGGAACGGTTCATGCCCGGAGCGATATTCGCCGCGATCATGGCCGCTTCAATAGGAAACGTACCACTTCCACAGAATGGATCCACCAGAATCCGGTCCTTCTTCCATGGAGTCAGCATGATCAATGCTGCCGCCAGCGTCTCTTTAATGGGAGCTTTGCTGACCATGGTACGATATCCTCTCTTATGAAGAGACAGGCCGGAAGTATCCAGACATACCAGCGCTTCATCCTTCATAAAGGAAATCCGGATGGGATACTCCGCTCCGGTTTCCGGAAACCATTCGATGGAATAAATCTTTTTCAAACGCTCCACCATGGCTTTTTTCACGATGGACTGAATATCGGATGGACTGAAAAGCTTACTCTTCACAGAGGAAGCCTTTGCCACCCAGAATTTTCCGTCTGCCGGGATATAATTTTCCCAGGGCAACGCTTTTATTTCTTCAAAAAGCTGATCAAAAGTGACTGCTTTAAATTTTCCAACTTTCAACAGGACACGTTCTGCCGTGCGTAAAAAAATATTGGCTCTGCAGATGGCATTCTCGTCTCCCGCAAATGTAACTTTTCCGTCTTCTACCTGTACAATCTCATAGCTAAGATCCAGGATTTCTTTTTTCAGGACAGCCTCCAGTCCAAAATGACAGGGTGCTACCAGTTCGATTCTGCTCATGTTTCATCCTTTCCGTTCTGTACTTCTTTTCTATCTTATCTGCCTGCCCTCTGCCTGTCAATCTTTTCTCAGCGAAAATTGCTTTCCAGCTGTTTTCCCCGATAAGCCTGAATTCCGCCCACCACAGAAATCACCTCATATCCCTGTTCTTCCAGTTCACGCGCCGCCTGCATGCTCAACCCGCCTCTGTCGCAGTACAAAACAGGAATCGTATTTCCAAGCCCCCTGATCCGCTCTGAGAGCCTCTCATAAGGAATGCACACTGCTCCGCGGATATGCTGGCGCCGATACTCTGCAGGCTGCCTTACATCCACCAGAAGATATCTTTTATCAAATACATACCGGTCTATTTCTCTGGCTGAAATCGTTTCCATCCATCCATGCTTCCTTTTCTTCTCTTATAATAGAATATGCAGGACAGACGCAAAAAGGGACACAGCCTGCGCTGCATCCCTCTTCTTTTTACACTTCCTAATATTTACAGTCGTCTGCTTTATTCTTGGAAGAATTGGTGCTCTTGTTTTTGGAAGAGCTCTTGGAATTGGTGGTTTTGTTCTTAGAATCGCTGCTGTCGTAGCCGGCATTCTCAGAATTGGTTGTGTTACTGGATCGATTCATGCTGTTATTACTCATGATCATTGCCTCCTATATTGAATGTTTACAAGGAGTAGTATGAACCTTTCCCATTTAAATTATGCATGCTTCCATTCTATCGGAAAATCTTTTTCAACAGCCATGAAATCAACGCAATTGCAATAAAAATTGGCAGAAGATAAATGGCTAGTCCAAGCAATAACACAATGATCGCAATCACTGCAGCCGTAATCAGCGCCATAACCAGGGTTGCTTTCCATCCACTGAATGTATGAACCTTCACTCCACTATCCATGCTTTCCTCATTTTCTTCATCGATGGTGTACTCCACATCCGGTGCTTTCATACCCGAAGTCTCCAGAATGGTTCTGGCAATGAGTCTGGGATCTCCCAGTTCTTCCAGCACTTCCTGTTCGCTTCTTCCGCTGTTCATTTCCTGACGGATATAATCTTCATAATAACGCACATGGTCTGCCAGCTCATATTCACTGACTTTTCCATACAATGCTCTTCTCAATGTATCAATAAATGTTTCTTTATTCATCATCGTCTCCTTTACATAGACCGATTATACAGAAAAAAGACCATCTGGTCAATTCCAAATGGTCTTAAACGTGCGCGAGAAGATTCGAACTCCCGGCCTTCTGATCCGTAGTCAGACGCTCTATCCAGCTGAGCTACGCGCACATATATAATTTAGTAAGTAGACAACTGCATGAGGGAAACTCACGCAAGTGCCGGCGACCGGGATCGAACCGGTACGGGAGGTAAGTCCCGCAGGATTTTAAGTCCTGTGCGTCTGCCAGTTCCGCCACGCCGGCATCTACAGATTACTCTGTAAAATGGGACCTATAGGGCTCGAACCTATGACCCTCTGCTTGTAAGGCAGATGCTCT
>CAVFMZ010000169.1:0-3881 GCA_963623675.1 Firmicutes bacterium CAG:176
TGATTACAAAATAGATTTGACCAGGATTATTCACAATGATATTGCTTAAAACGGAGAAATGCGGATGCAGAGTATCTGAAAGGTCGGGTATTTATCCGGCTGGATGTACCGAATGTGTATATCCCATTTAGGAAAGTGTCAGCGGGCACCTATTAAAAAACGCCCGGAACCCAATTTTTTATTAGGAGGAATAATCACAATGGCTCGTATTGCTGGTGTAGATTTACCGAGAGAGAAACGTGTAGAGATCGGTCTGACTTACATCTTCGGAATCGGAAGAGTAAGCTCCAACCGTATTCTTGCACAGGCTGGGGTTAACCCGGATACCCGTGTCAGAGATCTGACTGACGATGAGGTAAAGAGAATCAGTGCAGTTATCGACGAGACTCAGACCGTCGAGGGTGATCTGAAGAGACAGATCGCAATGGATATCAAGAGACTTCAGGAGATCGGATGCTATAGAGGCGTTCGTCATCGTAAGAGCCTTCCGGTTCGTGGTCAGAAGACTAAGACCAATGCAAGAACCAGAAAGGGTCCGAAGAAGACTGTTGCTAACAAGAAGAAATAAGTTTCCCGTTAATAGATAGAATTTAAGAAAGTAGGTTAGTTTAGAAATGGCTAAAGTTACGAAAAAAGTGACAAAAAAGCGTGTCAAGAAAAACGTTGAACGCGGACAGGCACATATCCAGTCATCTTTCAATAACACAATCGTTACCCTGACTGACGCAGAAGGTAACGCACTGAGCTGGGCAAGTGCCGGTGGTCTTGGTTTTAGAGGTTCAAGGAAATCTACTCCCTATGCAGCTCAGACTGCTGCAGAGACAGCTACCAAAGCAGCTCTTATTCACGGTCTTAAGACTGTAGACGTATTCGTAAAAGGACCTGGTTCAGGAAGAGAGGCAGCTATCCGTGCGCTTCAGGCTTGCGGACTTGAGGTTGTCAGCATCACAGACGTGACTCCGGTACCGCACAATGGATGCCGGCCGCCGAAACGCAGAAGAGTTTAATAGGAGGGTATGAAAGATGGCAGTAAATAGAACACCTGTCCTTAAGAGATGCCGGTCCCTTGATCTGGACCCGATCTATTTAGGAATTGATAAAAAATCCAACAGACATTCTCAGAGAGGCAATAAGAAGATTTCCGAGTATGGACTTCAGCTGAGAGAGAAACAGAAAGCAAAATTCATTTACGGCGTACTTGAGAAACCTTTCCGTAACTACTACGAGAAGGCTGATCGTATGAAAGGTATGACCGGTGAGAACCTGATGGTTATGCTTGAGACCAGACTGGACAACGTAATCTTCCGTCTTGGATTCGCCAGAACCCGTAAAGAAGCTAGACAGATCGTTGACCACAAACACGTTCTCGTAAACGGCAAACAGGTAAACATTCCATCTTACCTTGTTAAAGCTGGTGATACTGTAGAGATCAAAGAGTCCTGCAAAGGATCTGATCGTTACAAATCCGTACTTGAGACTACTGCTGGAAGACTTGTTCCGGAGTGGCTTGAGTCCGATCAGGAGAACCTGAAAGGTGTAGTTAAAGAGCTCCCGACCAGAGACATGATCGATGTCCCGGTTAACGAGATGCTTATCGTCGAGCTGTATTCTAAGTAATTTGTCGCCTAACACAGAACAGGAGGGGCTTTTCGTGGTGGTATTTAATAAACCCAAGATTGAAATAGCAGATATTTCAGAAGATAAAAAATATGGTAAGTTCGTAGTGGAACCATTGGAAAGAGGCTATGGTACGACCCTCGGCAACTCCCTGAGAAGAATTATGCTGTCCTCCCTGCCGGGTTCCGCTGTGAGCCAGGTAAAGATTGATGGCGTGCTTCACGAGTTCAGCTCTATCCCTGGCGTCAAAGAAGATGTAACTGAGATCATTATGAACATCAAGAGCCTGTCAATTAAAAACAACAGCGACTCTGACGAGCCGAAGGTTGCTTATATTGATTTTGAGGGCGAAGGTGTTGTAACCGCAGCTGATATTCAGTGCGATCCGGATGTAGAGATTCTGAATCCGGAGGTAGTGATTGCACATCTGAATGGCGGTGCAGACAGCAAACTTTACATGGAGCTGACCATTACCAAGGGCAGAGGCTATGTGAGCGCTGACAAGAATAAGAACGACGAGCTTCCCATCGGTGTGATTGCGGTGGATTCCATCTACACACCAGTGGAGCGTGTAAACCTCAAAGTAGAGAATACCCGTGTCGGCCAGATTACCGACTATGACAAACTGACTCTGGATGTGTATACCAATGGTACACTGGCTCCGGATGAGGCTGTCAGTCTTGCTGCAAAGGTTCTGAGCGAGCATTTAAGCCTGTTCATCGACCTTTCCGAAAATGCAAAATCTGCTGAGATCATGGTAGAGACTGAGAACGATGAGAAAGAGAAAGTTCTTGAGATGAACATCGATGAACTGGAACTGTCCGTACGTTCTTACAACTGCCTGAAGAGAGCGGGAATCAATACGGTAGAAGAGCTTTGCAACCGCACTTCTGAGGATATGATGAAGGTTCGTAACCTTGGTCGTAAGTCCCTGGAAGAGGTACTTGCAAAACTGAAAGAACTTGGTCTGGAGTTAAACCAGAGCGAGGAGTAAAGAATAATAACTGCCCGCATCAGTAAGTCCGATGAGCGTGATGCGGGTAGATGTATGTAAGTTGAAGCCAGACCCCTGGACAGTAAGTCCGATGAAGCGTGTGCAGGGGCGCAACCAAATGGAGGAAAATTAAAATGGCAAAATATAGAAAACTGAGCAGAACTGCTTCTCAGAGAAAAGCATTACTTAGAGGACAGGTAACCGCACTGCTGGCTAACGGCAAAATCGTTACCACTGAGGCTAAGGCTAAAGAGATCCGCAAAATCGCAGAGGGCATCATCGCTCTTGGTGTAAAAGAGAAAGATAACTTCGAGACTGTAAAAGTTACCGCTAAAGTTGCTCGTAAAGACAAAGACGGTAAGAGAGTAAAAGAAGTTGTTGATGGAAAGAAAGTAACTGTTTACGATGAAGTTGAGAAAGAGATCAAAAAAGATCTTCCGTCCAGACTTCATGCAAGAAGACAGATGCTGAAAGTTCTCTACACCGTTAAGACTCCGGTAGAGGGAAGCAAAAAGACCAAAGAAGTAGATATGGTTGCTAAGATCTTCGATGAGATCGCACCGAAATACGCTGGAAGAAACGGCGGATATACCCGTATCGTTAAAATCGGCCAGAGAAAAGGTGACGCAGCTATGGAAGTTCTTCTGGAGCTCGTTTAATTTTAAGATTGAACCTTTTAGACCGCAGGAATTCGTTCCTGCGGTTTTTTGCTGTACAGGAGCAGGTAAATCTTCTATAATAGAGCTATATATGGAAAGGCAGGTAGCTCATATGGATATTCTTTGGAGTGATCGGAAAAGATGGACGTTTTTAGGACTTCCGTGGACATTTACAAAATACACTTGTACATCGGAGAAATTTATTGTAGAATCCGGAGTGTTTTCTACAAAAGAGGAGGAGATCCGGTTGTACCGCATTATGGATCTGACATTGGAGCGGTCCTTTGCACAGAGACTGTTTGGACTGGGAACCATTACCTGCGATACTGTAGATAAATCCACTCCGAAACTGTGTATCAAAAATGTAAAAGATGCCAGAAGAGTCAAGGAACTGATCTCAGAGGCAGTAGAAGAAGAACGTATGAAAAAACGGGTATCTTCCCGCGAATATATGGCAGTGGATGATGATTGCGACTGTGATTGCGATCACGACCATGAGGAGGATGAATGAAAATGATAAACGAGACCATGTATGGCCTTGGTAGCAAGAGCTCCGTGATTCGTGAGCTCTTTGCTTATGGCCTGGAGAGAAAGAAAGTTGTAGGAGCAGA
>CAVFMZ010000170.1:0-3849 GCA_963623675.1 Firmicutes bacterium CAG:176
CCGGCAGGCAGAAAGCAATGGAATAGGCATAACGGAAATACCATCCATAAGTAGGACCTGCAATGCATACAAGGAGTACAATGATCAGTGGTGTCAGGAGCAGCAGTCCTTTGTGGTTTTTCCTGCGGATGCAGTAGAAGAACCACAGAATCAGCAGCCAGATATAGGTTGCCGTATAGTTGAAGAAGATTAATCCCGGAAGCTGGAAAATGGATTCGCGAAGCGTCTCCAGATCCTGTCGGATAGAATCAAAGGCGGCCGGATAATGGAAGGAAGCTCCACAATCAGCGAGGTTTTCATTCAATTCATCCAGATGTTCGGTACTGTTGTCATAGCTGTACAGCTTGGTGGTAAATCCGCCCGGATAAAAATAGCCATACAGGTTGTTCATGGTTGCCTGGACATAAATATCCGGGTGGCGCAGCAGCATTTGATACCAGGCCTGGAAATAGGTAATCAATTCGTCCAGACCGGTCTCATCGTCATAGGTTGCCTTGACCGGGTCAGACAGGTTCGGGTTATACAGTTCCGGCAGTCCTTCATAGTCCAGAATGGCGGAAATGGCTTCCTTTTCTTCCAGTGTTACATCATCTCCGGCATCACGAAGATACCGGGCTGTCTGCTGAAAGGGGATGGAAAGCATCTCTCTTGGGTTTGACGGCCTTACATTGCAGGCAGGTAAAAGAATCTGTGTATAAAGCAAAAATCCTGCAAACGTAAATGCGGCAAGCCGCAGGAAAAACCGGCGTCTGGTGAAAATCAAAACTACAAGAGAAGTGAGCACAATCAAATATACTCCTTCCTGGCGGAAGAAAAAAATACCAGTCAGGGAAAGAAGAAACATTCCCCTGTGCTGCCATTTTTCTGCGGAAGACCAGTTCTGTACGGTGAGGATCCGGTACAGTTCCACCAGAAATAATAACAGAAATCCGGCAAACCAGGTGTCCTTTACCAGAAGAAACATATAGTTTCGGATGCGCGGAGACAGTACATAAAAGACCATAATCAATCCAAGACATCTGGAAGAAACGTGCCGTTCCAGTAAAAACTGCATAAGCCATCCGATGGAAAAGAACAGAAAACAAATCTGCAGCAGGGAAAAGAGTCCCAGTCCCACATTGGTAGAATGAAAGACCAACGCTCCAAAACGGGTAAATCCGTACAGGAGCAGCGTGTGAACCACCGGATGATGATTTTTCAGGCTGCTGCTTTTGGCAAAAAGAGCTGCATACCCATTTCCTAACTGAGCGACTGTATCAGACGTGGTAATTCCCGGAAAGGAATAAATCATATAAGGAAGATACAGAATCAGCAGCGTGAAAAAGGTAGTGGCAACCGGGTGCCGGTGCAGTAATTTTAAGTAAAAACGAACAGGTCGCGGCCATTGATGGGGGCTTCGCTCTCGCTGACTGAGACGATCCAGCAGATGGAATAAAAGTGCAATGCAAACAGAAAACAGGACAAAGAAGCCAAATCCCCGCAGCAGGGCATTCTTTAACAGCTCAGAGTTTCCGAAGACCGGATTCCAGCTGTTGTCTTCGTAAAAGGAACGTCCGAGAACCATAAAAACAGCAAAGAAAAAAGCCGGTATCACACAGCTTAGAATGTTACGTATTGAAATATGTTTCATTATTCTTTGATATCCTTTTCTTCTCATTGGGTAGTTGTTCAGAACCAACCGCCAAATAAATATTATAAACAAAAGGCAAATGAAAGCAAGAAATTCGCGGAAAAGTTAATAAAAAGTTCCGAAATTGTGACAGAAAATTGGGGAGTGTAAAGCAGAGCGGGAATGTGATCGACAGGTTTGCAGATGATTTGTAATAGTACAACATTTGAAAACGATCAAAGTTGTATGGTTTTTGTGACTGCACACAGGAGATAAGTTGGTGAATAGTGACAAAACAACCAGCTTTATTCAAGAGAACAGGCGATAGACAAGGATAGATTTTACAAATAAAAAGAAAAACAGGTGATTTGCAACAGAAAAAATGAGAGAAAAAATACAACTTTAGAAAAGAAAAATCTTGTATTGAATTGCGCGCGGAAAAGAAATAAACTTATAATGAAAATAACGAAACAGAGGAGATAACAATGCCAAAAGAAGCAGACCGTCAGGGAAGTGACAGAAGAAAATACCAGAAGCTTTATCACTGGGGTCGGACGTTAATTACCAGCGGAGTGATTAAAAATGGAGAAAAATTTCCATCGGAAAGTATCCTTCAAAAAAAATTCGGCTACTCCCGGCAGACGGTGCGGACTGCACTGACACAGTTGGAAGAGGAAGGACTGATTTCAAGAGTAAAGGGAAGCGGAACCTATGTCTCCTATGATGAAGTGGGAGAAGATGAGGAAAAGCCAAGAATCGGACTGATTTTAAGTTATTTTTCGGATTATCTGTTTCCGCAGGTATACGAGGGAATCAAATCGGTGCTGGATGATAAAGGCTATATTATTGAAGTGGCCGTAACCCGGAACCGGCTGAATGATGAAGCCATGTTTCTGGAAGGATTTCTCAAAAAGAATCTGGCAGGACTGATTATTGAAGGAACCCGCTCCAGTTTTCCGAATCCCAATCTTCGCTTATATCAGGAGATCCGGAAGCGGAATATACCAACATTGTTTATCCACAATCATTATGAAAATCAGAAATTTGACAGTATGGAATTGTCGGATTGCAGAGGCGGTTATGAATTAACCAAAAGACTGATTCAGAATGGGCACCGCAGAATCGGAGGTATTTTTAAATACGATGATCTGCAGGGAATTGAACGGTACAAAGGTTTTATTGAATGCCTGTCCGATTATGGCGTGCCATTTGATGATGACTGGATCCGATGGTATTCTACCAAGGACATGGAAGAAAAACTCAGTAAAAAAGGTTTGCAGAGAATGTACAAGCGTACAAAGGACTGCACGGCCATGATTTTGTATAATGATGAGATTGCAGGATATTATATGGAATTTCTGACAGAGAAAGGGCTACAGGTTCCGGAGGATATTTCCGTTGTTTCTTTTGATAGTGTGATACCCACTTATGACAGTGAGGTAAACCTGGTTTCGGTGATTCATCCGAAATACAATTTTGGAAGGCTTGCAGCCAGACATCTTCTTCGTATGATGGAAGATCCCAACTGGCAGCAAAATTCCTATTCTTATCGATTCCCGGTGACCATCAATGATGGGAACTCAATAAAAAATATAAAATCATTTACAGGAGGCAATCAAAAATGAGCAAAATTTATTTTGTAGTAGGTTCTCAGGATCTTTACGGAGAAGAGTGTTTAAAACAGGTAGCAGAAGACAGTAAGAAAATGGCTTCTTTCCTGAATGACAAGCTGGAAGGAATCGCAAATGTAGAGTTACTTCCGACTGTTGAGAATTCCGAGATCTGTATTCAGGACATGAGAAAGGCATCTACTGATGATGACTGTATCGGAGTCATCACCTGGATGCATACCTTTTCTCCGGCAAAAATGTGGATCAAAGGTCTGCAGGAGTTAAGAAAACCGCTTCTTCATTTACATACACAGGCAAATGAGAAACTTCCGTATGACACCATCGATATGGATTTCATGAACCTGAACCAGGCTGCTCATGGTGACCGTGAGTATGGATTTATCGTAGCAAGAATGGGAATCTCGCATGAGGTTGTTGCAGGATACTATGAGCATGAGGATGTGGTTGCAAAGATTCGTAAATTCGCAGAAGTTGCAAAAGCAATTGCTTATTCTAAATCCCTGAAAGTTGCTTCCTTCGGAAATAACATGAGAGAGGTAGCGGTTACCGATGGCGATCGTGTAGAGAGCCAGATCAAATACGGCTGGGAGTGCAACTACTTCGCACTGG
>CAVFMZ010000171.1:0-3785 GCA_963623675.1 Firmicutes bacterium CAG:176
AACATTAACAAGATAAGAGGAATAACTATGGAACGAAATATTGACATGAAGGAAGTGTCAGATGGAAAATTATATACGGCCAACGACATGGTGAAGGCAGACTGCGGTGGCTGCCAGGGCTGTTCTGCATGCTGCAGCGGTATGGGCGAATCGATTGTGCTGGATCCTCTGGATATCTACCGTTTATGTTGTGGATTACAGACTGATTTTAACGGACTTATGGTGGATAAGATTGAATTAAATATTGTAGACTGCCTGATTCTCCCGAATCTTAAGATGGCAGGGGATAGCGAAGCCTGTTCCTTTTTAAATAAAGAAGGCCGCTGCACCATCCATGGATTCCGCCCGGGTATCTGCAGACTGTTCCCGTTAGGGCGTATTTACGAAGACGGTTCTTTCAAATACTTCCTGCAGGTTTACGAATGTCCCAAGCCGGATAAAACCAAAGTAAAAGTGAAGAAATGGCTGGATACGCCGGATCTGAAGCAGTACGAAGCCTTTGTCCGTGACTGGCACTACTACCTGAAAGATCTGGAAGCCCAGGTAAAAGCCGCGCCGGAGCAAATGAAGACCATCAGCATGGGCGTGCTCCAGAGATTTTACCTGACACCCTATGCGCCGGATGGAAATTTCTATGAAGAATTCTGCGAACGGCTAAATGCTGCGAAAAATGCTTGAACATAAAAATGCCACAGTCTCATCATTTAGGGAAACGCTGATTAAAGCGTTTCCCTCGCCGGATTTGCGCTGCGAAGCAGCAAATTCCTTAGATGATTCTGTGGCATTTTCTTACAAATATTATCCAAACAGTTTTTCAAACCGTTCCATGGCTTCTACGGTCTTCTCATAGTTACCGAAGGAAGTCAGACGGAAGTAGTTCTTACCATTCTCGCCGAAGCCTGCGCCCGGGGTTCCTACTACCTGGATGTTCTGAAGCAGGTAATCGAAGCACTCCCAGGATTCCATGCCGTTGGGGCACTCAAACCAGATATACGGAGAGTTGATTCCACCGAAGAAACGGATGCCAAGTTTCGTCATGGTATCAGCAATGACTTTGGCATTTTTCTTGTAGTAGTCAATGTTCTCCTGGCACTCTTTGATGCCTTCCTCGGAGAAGACTACCTCGGCACCTTTCTGTACAATATAGGAAGTACCGTTGAATTTGGTGCACTGACGGCGGTTCCACATAGCGTTCAGGGACATTTCTTCGCCGTTGGAAGCTTTGAATTTCAGCTCTTTTGGTACGACGGTGTAACCGCAGCGGGTTCCGGTAAATCCTGCAGTTTTGGACAGAGAGCAGAATTCAATGGCGCATTTCTTTGCACCCTCGATAGCGAAGATGCTTCTCGGAAGTTCCGGATCGGAAATAAATGCTTCATATGCAGAATCGAACAGGATGACTGCATCATTGGCCAGTGCATAATCTACCCATTCTTGCAGCTGTGCTTTGTTGTAGCAGGCACCGGTAGGATTGTTCGGGGAACACAGATAAATAACGTCGGCATGCTGAGCCTTGTTCGGCATGGGCAGGAAACCGTTCTCTGCATTTCCGGCCATGTAAGTGACTTTATTTCCAACCATGATGTTGGTGTCCACATAAACCGGGTAAACCGGGTCCGGAACGAGGACGACATTGTCATGTCCGAACAGATCGGTAATATTTCCGGTATCGCTCTTTGCACCGTCGGATACGAAGATATCGCCCGGGTCTACTTCAACTCCATTTTTCTTATAGTAAGCAGCAATGGCATTTCTGGTCTCTTCATAGCCCTGCTCCGGACCATATCCTTTAAAAGTCTCTGCGCTTGCCATAGCGTTGACACCCTCGTGGAGTGCCTCGATGACTACTTTTCCAAGGGGCAGTGTGACATCACCGATTCCGAGACGGATGATCTGTGCACCTTTTTCCGGATTTGCTTCTTTGTAAGCTGCAGTACGGTGTGCGATCTCGGAGAAGAGATAACTTGCTTTCAGATTCAGATAATTTTCATTTAATTTTGGCATGGCGTATCAGTCCTTTCCTAACATGGATAATTTATTTGTTCTTCGCTTTCAGTGCAGCTGCCACGAATCCCTTGAACAGCGGATGCGGGCGGTTCGGTCTGGATTTCAGTTCCGGATGAGCCTGGGTAGCAATGAAGAACGGATGGTTCGGCAGTTCAATAATTTCCACAATTCTTCCGTCCGGTGACAGTCCGGAAAGTGTCATTCCGTGATCAATCAGAGTAGAACGGTAGTCGTTGTTTACCTCATAACGATGACGGTGACGTTCATGGATCAGCTCTTCGCCGTAAAGCTCATAAGCTTTGGAGTCTTTGTCCAGTACACACGGGCAGGAGCCAAGACGTAAGGTTCCGCCGATATCCTCCACACCGTTCTGATCCGGCATCAGGGCAATGACCGGATAAGCAGTGTTCGGATCCAGCTCGATGCTGTGAGCACCTTCCAGTCCGATGACGTGGCGGGCAAACTCTACGATGGAGAGCTGCATGCCAAGGCACAGGCCCAGGAACGGAATGTTGTGTTCGCGGGCATACTGAATGGCTGTGATCTTGCCTTCGATTCCCCGATGACCGAAGCCGCCTGGAACCAGAATGCCGCTCACATCAGAGAGCAGTTCGTCCACATTTTCAGGAGTTACGGTCTCGGAATCAATCCATTTAATATTGACAACCGCGTGATTGTCGATACCGCCGTGTTTCAGTGCCTCTACAACAGAAATATAAGCGTCGTGGAGCTGAATGTATTTTCCAACCAGGGCAACGGTCACCTCTGTGGTCGGATGACGGAGTTTGTTGACCATCTCGGTCCAGTCGGTGAGATCCGGTTCCGGACACGGCAGGTTCAGACACTCGCAGGCTACCTGCGCCAGATGCTCCTGTTCCATGGCAAGTGGTGCTTCATAGAGGTATTCTACGTCCAGGTTCTGCAGAACGTGATCTTTCGGTACATTACAGAACAGGGCGATCTTGTCCTTGATGCCTTTTTCCAGCGGAAGCTCGGTACGGCATACGATGATGTCCGGCTGGATTCCCATTCCCTGCAGCTCTTTGACGGAAGCCTGGGTCGGTTTGGTTTTCATCTCACCGGATGCTTTTAAATAAGGAATCAAAGTCACATGAAGAAGGATGGCATTGTCATGTCCTATCTCATGCTGGAACTGACGGATCGCCTCCAGGAACGGCTGGCTCTCGATATCGCCGACGGTTCCACCGATTTCAATGATGGCAATATGCGTATCTTCAGAAGTGAAATTCCGATAGAAACGACTCTTAATCTCATTGGTGATATGCGGGATCACCTGTACGGTTCCTCCACCGTAATCACCGCGGCGCTCCTTCTGGAGAACGGACCAGTATACTTTACCGGTGGTTACATTGGAGTTCTTATCCAGGCTCTCATCAATAAAACGTTCATAATGTCCCAGGTCAAGGTCGGTCTCGGTACCGTCATCGGTAACAAACACCTCTCCGTGCTGTACCGGGTTCATGGTACCGGGGTCGATATTGATATAAGGATCGAATTTTTGCATGGTTACTTTATAACCACGCGCTTTCAGAAGACGTCCCAGGGATGCAGCGGTAATTCCCTTACCGAGTCCTGATACAACGCCTCCGGTGACAAATACATACTTTACTGGCATATGACTGATTCCTCCTGAATGTATCTATTTAAAAAATTTACCCTATTATAAAAAACATAAAATATTATATCCCCGCTCACTTGAAAAATCTATATAAAATAGACTAAAAATTTTATGGTTTTGAGCTTTATACTAATTTAAT
>CAVFMZ010000172.1:0-3628 GCA_963623675.1 Firmicutes bacterium CAG:176
CCTTTTACGCAGTAAAACATTAAACAGGAGGAAAACTACTTCCTAATATTCATCCATCGTGCTATAATATTGTTAAAAATAAATCCTCGGAACGAGGTCGGAACTTATCAATGCTTCTTGTGAAGTTTCCATCATGTGACCGATTTAACATGAGGGAACAAACCATAGAACCGTGAAGAAAGGAGTTTGAAAAAGATATGCCAAATTTTGATTACCATGATCATGAATACAAGCAAGCAGGTTTTAATTACCATGATTATGAATACAAGCAAGCAGTTATAAATTATTGTAATTCACATTATTGTAATTCTCAGCCTTACTATATTGACTATAGACAGAAAGACCCAAACAAACCAAGTCTCTTATCTGTATTAATAAAACTAGGAATAAAACTATATCGTTATTATAAAGTACTCGATAAGGAGGAAAAGGAAGCGGAAGCAGAAGAAGAGGAATGGTAACTATTTGGAATTATGTAAGAGTCCTGAATCAATGCAAATAAACAAAAACGTGTGGCCGTTTTCGCTGCTGATATTTTTTAAGGTAGCGAGAACGGCCCTTGAATTAGTGGGACATCACTTTTAATGTGGGAAAAAGGCAATAAAAAATTATGATTGGACTGGAGCGGAAAGAAAAATTATGTTAGTTTGCGATTATATGGTAGAGCGCATCGATGGCGATTACGCTCATTTAAGAAGAACTGATGAACCGGAGGAGGAACTGAAGGTAGTGGCAAGAGATCTGCTTCCACCGGAAATTGTAGAAGGTTCTATGCTGCATTATGAGTGGATGCAGTATACATTGATTTAGCAACAGAAAAGTAGGGACTGGTTGTATGAAGCAGCTTCAAATTGAATGTACTGGAATTAAAGAGCAAGTAATTAGGGAAATTATAGATTTTGCTAAAAAATATCAGATTAAGAAAGTGATTCTGTTTGGTTCCAGAGCACGAGGAAATTATCATACTAAAAGTGATATTGATCTTGCTGTTCTGGGAGAAAATTTCACAGAATTTGCTTTAGCAGTAGATGAGGAGACATCTACATTATTAGAATATGATTTTATAGATCTTTCAGGAGAGGTATCTGAAGCATTACTGGAATCCATAAAAAAAGAAGGGGTTTTAATATATGAAAAAATATAAAAATTATCTATCTAATTTGCAAATATTGGAGAAAGCTGGACATGAAGATCTTTCCAATGAATTTATTTTAAGTGGGATTATCGATAAATTTTTTATTCAATTTGAACTCGGCTGGAAAGTTTTAAAAGAATTATTACAGTACGAAGGTAAAAGCATTGGCAGCACGGGTTCACCAAGAAGCATTATTAAAGCTGCATATTCGGTATGGGATTTTATTGACGAGGAATTATGGCTGGAGATGTTGAAAGCCAGAAACGATCTATCACATATGTATAATGAAGCAGCGGCGAGAGATTTGGTGGAAAATATTCTGAGTAAATACATCGGTGAATTTCAGAAGTTAAGAATGTGTCTGCAGGAGCAATACGGTGAAATCTTATTGGAAGAGGAAATTTAGGAGAAAATTATGACCCTGCAACAGTTAAAATATGCCCTGATCATTGCGGACTGCAATTCCATCAATGAGGCCTCCAAGCAGCTTTTTATTTCCCAACCGAGTCTGTCGGAGACGATCCGGGAGCTGGAGACGGAGCTAGGATTTGATATTTTCCTGCGTTCCAACCGGGGAATTGTAATCACGCCGGAGGGGGAGGAATTCCTGGGATATGCACGTCAGGTAACGGAGCAGTTCGGACTTTTGAAGTCAAAATACATTGATAAGCAGACAAAGGAAAAATTCAGCGTGTCCACCCAGCATTATACATTTGCGGTGAAGGCTTTTGTGGAGACGGTGAAGAAGACGGGCATGGAGCAGTACGAGTTTGCAGTTCATGAGACGACGACTACCAGTGTCATTGAAAATGTAAAGAATTTTAAAAGCGAGATTGGCGTTCTCTATCAGAATGATTTTAATGAGAAAGTACTGAATAAAATGTTCCGGGAAAATGGTCTGGAATTTGTGGAACTGTTTCAGTGTGATACCTTTGTTTACCTCTGGTCCGGTCATCCGCTGGCGGGGCAGCAGGTGATCAGTATGGAAGAACTGGACGAGTATCCCTGCCTGTCATTTGACCAGGGAAAAAATAATTCTCTGTATCTGGCGGAAGAAATGAAGAGTACTTATGATTACCGCCGTCTCATCAAGGCCAATGACCGCGCCACACTTCTGAACCTTATGAGAGGGCTGAATGCCTACACCCTGTGTTCCGGCATTATCTGTGAGGATCTGAATGGGGATGATTATATCGCAATTCCCCTGAAAGAAACGGAGAAAATGAGGATTGGCTATCTGAAACGAAAGGGAGTTAAGATCAGCCACATTGGGGAAATTTATATTGAGGAACTGAAGAAGTATAAGGAAAAAGTCATTCTATTATCATGAAAATGAGGAAATGAAATATGTTGAATATTTATCTGGGAAAAATGGAGGAAGCAATCTATTATCCACCGGCCTATTTTGATAATCGTTATGAAGAAGAATGGATTACAGATCCTTTGTCAAAAGAAATGATAAAAGATGTAGACCAGTCAGTAGTGGTAGGACCGCGTCTGATTGACAGTCCGGTTCTGGGCGCTATTTCGGTAAAAGAATTATCTGGTGGAGTAAAAACATTGATTTTGCTGGCTTTTGATGAAAGCAATCAGATATTTAATGCATCTGCCTGCGGAGATAATTGTGCGAAGTGGATTTTAAAAATCAGTCAGAAAAAGGATCTTACAATTAATCTGAGGCATCTTATGGATTTTGGTGAGAAGGAATTTGAAGCAAAAATATTGAATACAGGGGATATCGTCCATAATATGAGTGAGTTTGTAAATATTGCAGGGGAGTATGTGTAGGGGAGTATGACAGGAAAACACAAAATTATTGTACAGAATAATAAACTGCATTATGAATTTGAGATCCGAAGAAACATTACAATTATTCAGGGAGACAGTGCGACTGGGAAAACAACACTGATTCAGATGCTTCGACAGGCTGAAAATCTGGGAAAATCAAGTGGAATTGATGTGATTTGTGATGTGCCGTGTAAAGTGCTGGAAGGCGCGAACTGGAAATTGCTTTTAAGAAATTTGGCTGGAAATATTATATTTACAGACGAAGAAAATGAATTTATCAATACAGAGGAGTTTGCATCAGAAATCAAAAATTCCGATAATTATTTTGTCCTGATTACAAGGGAGAATTTATATAATCTTCCGTACAGTGTAGAAGAAATCTATGGAATACATACTGCGGGAAAGTATCATGATACGAGAAAAGTATATCAGCAAATGTATCAGATTTATTCGGATGTATTGGAAGTACCTGTCAAACCGGATAAACTGGTGGTGGAAGATTCCAATTCAGGATATCAGTTCTTTGAAACAATTGCCCGGGAAAAAGGAAAGCAATGTGAAAGTGCGGGCGGAAAATCAAATCTTTTTGGCGTTATAAAAGAAGTTAAAACAGAAGAAACCTGTGTGATTGCAGATGGAGCGGCAATTGGTTCGGAGATGGAGAGACTGTATAAGCAATCACAAATGAAAAAGAATATTAAGTTA
>CAVFMZ010000173.1:0-3577 GCA_963623675.1 Firmicutes bacterium CAG:176
TGCTGATATTAGAGTGCTTTCAGGCAGGGTTGTCGTGGGAATGCGTCCTGAATAAACGAGAAGCGTTCCGTGTGGCCTTTGACAACTTTGACTTGGAGAAGGTCTGTAACTATGATGCGGACAAGCTGGAGGCACTGCGGAGTAATCCCGGTATCATCGTAAGCGCTCAATGAGATTTTGGCAATCCAAACCGGCCATCTTAAGGCATTGAAATTTTAACCTTTGCCTTCGATGGTCGCCTTGTCGTTTATGGCGCAGAGCTCTTTCATTCGATCTGACCACGGCATCAGTTCTTCAATGCCCTCGGGCTCATGAATGTAGTCCGGCATGTAAAGAAGTACCGCCTGCAGATATTTGAAGACGCTCAGATTGTTGATCTTGGCTGTCTGAGCCAGGCTATAAATGATCGCACTGGCCTCGGCGCCCTCCGGTGTGTCATGGAAATAGAAATTTTTCCGCCCCACGGCATAGGGTCTGGCACCGCAGCTCTCGGTGAAGTTGTTCGAAATCGGAATGCTGCCGTCCAGGAAATAAGTCTCCATGTATGATTTCTGATTTTGGGCATACGTCACCGCTTTCCCCAACAAGCTATTTTTGCTTGCTGAGATTAGATCCAAGAATTCCCAGATTTCTTTCCAGATCTCATGCTCCTTGGATTTCTCTCTTTCTGTTTTTCGTTCCTCCGGTGTCAGGTCAATGAATTGCCGCTCGATTTCAAAAAGCTTCGAGCAAAGGTTCACGATTTTGACCGCCGGCGAGCTGGACTTACCACTTTTTCGATCCGCGGCAGGTATTGCTTCATAAAACTTCCGCCGAAAGTGCGCCAGACATCGTAAGCGTAAAATATAGAGACGGGTAGACAGATATGAGAAAATAGTGATGGAACGTCTCGGTACGTTCCACCACTATTAACTTTAGGCGGTGAGACTGTATGACGAGCAATGAACTGAAACACCAGGCAAAGATGCAGGAATGGGGACTGGCAATACAGGAGTGCCGGAGCAGTGGTCTGTCGGTGTGTGAGTGGTGCCGCCAGCGAGGCGTAACGCCCACAACATATTACCGGTGGGAGCGAGAAGTTCTGTCCGGTATTCGCAGGAAAGACGGCTCGGGGCGTTCTGGGGTTGCATTTGTGGAGCTGCCAGCGCCACAACCGTTGCAAAACGTTTCGGGACGTACCGCAACACTCAACATCGGGGGCGGCAGCATTGACCTATATCAGGAAATGGGACCGGAATTGCTGAGGATATTGGTGGAGTTGTTGCGGACATGCTGAGCGACTTCACTGGAGCGAATAAGGTGTATATTGCCTGTGGGTACACGGATCTGCGCAAAGGGATAGATGGGCTGGCGACGATGGTGCAGCAGCAGTTTCAATTGGACCCGTTCACAAACACACTGTTTCTGTTCTGCGGGAGGCGGCGGGACCGGATCAAGGGTCTGTACTGGGAAAAGGACGGGTTCATCTTGCTGTATAAGAGACTGGAACGAGGAGTGTACCAGTGGCCGCGGAACGAGAATGAGGTACGGAGCCTGACGCCGCAGCAGTACAGATGGTTAATGGAGGGGTTGAAAATTGAGCAGCCGAAGGCGCACCGCCCGGTGGTTGGGCTGAGCATGGTCTGAGTGCGGAAAAGCGGCGCAACCCCTTGAAAACACTGGACTTTTTGGTAATTTCATGGTATAATTGAGCCATGAAAAACGAGACAAAAACGACGACAAGCAGCACGGAAATGGTGACCATATCCCGTGCGGAATACGAGAGGTTTCAGGCGCAGGGTGAGCGGATCTCTGCGCTTGAAAAGCAGGTGGAGCAGCTCATGGAGGCGATCCGGCTGTCCCGTAAGAAGCAGTTCGGCTCTTCCTCTGAAAAGTTGGGTGAGGATGCTTATGAGCAGCTGAGCCTGCTGTTTAACGAGGCGGAGGCATATCTGCCCGCCTCGGAGAAGAACGAGACGACCACTGTATCTGCCCATACCCGGCAGAAGCGTTCCTCCCGTCTGGAGGAGGTTTTACCGGAGGATGTGCCGGTGGAGGTGGTGGAACACCGGATGAGCGCAGAGGAATTGGAGTGTCCCTCCTGTGGGGATGAGATGGTTGAGATAGGCAAGGAGGTGCGGCGCTCCCTGGTGATGATCCCGGCGCAGGTGAAGATCCGGGAGGATTGGTACTATACCTACGCCTGCAAGCGCTGCAAGGAAGAAAACATAGAGACGCCGGTGGTAAAGACGGAGAAGGACGCTCCCGTTATTTCCGGCAGCTACGCTTCAGCGGAGGCCATTGCCCACATTATGGTGCAGAAGTTCGTCATGGGCAGTCCGCTGTACCGGCAGGAGCAGGAGTGGAACCGGCAGGGCGTGAAGCTGTCCCGGCAGACCATGTCCAACTGGATATTACGGGCAGCGGAGGACTGGCTGAAGCCGGTGTATGAGGAACTTCACCGAAAGCTGGTACAGGGGGATGTGCTCCACGCGGACGAAACCACGCTGCAGGTACTGCGGGAGCCGGGGAAAAGCGCCCAAAGCAAAAGCTACATGTGGCTATACCGGACAGGCGGGGATACGGAGCAGCCCATCGTGCTGTATGAGTACAGCCCTAACCGGAAGCCGAAGAACGCCGAGGCGTTTCTGGATGGGTTTACCGGCTGGCTCCATGCGGACGGTTATACCGGATACCACAGCCTGCCGGAGCGTATCCGTGTGGTGGGGTGCTGGGCGCATGCGCGGCGAAAATTCGTGGAAGCAGTATGCGCTCTACCGAAAGAGCAGCAGAGCGGTTCCGCAGCGCTGGAGGGGCAGCGGTACTGCAATGAGTTGTTTGCTCTGGAAAAGGAAATAGCCGAATTGACAGCGGAAGAACGGTACCGACAGCGGCAGGAACGGGCAAAGCCCATTCTTGACGCAATGTTGGCGTGGTCTGAGACAAAAAAGGCGGCGCCAAAGTCCGCGCTTGGCAAGGCGCTGCACTATCTGCGGGAGCAGTGGCCGTGGCTGGTCCGGTATCTGGAGGACGGGAGACTGGAGATCTCCAACAACCGGGCTGAACGCAGCATTAAGCCATTCGTAATGGACCGAAAAAACTTCCTGTTTGCCAACACGCCTAACGGGGCCCAGGGTAGCGCAGTGATCTTCAGCATGATTGAGACAGCGAAGGAGAACGGGCTGGATCCGTTCCGCTATCTGGTGTGGGTGCTGCAGAGCGCCCCGGTTATGTCGGGCTCCGAGCCCGGTTGGGCTGAGCGGCTGCTGCCAGAGAACGCGCCGGAGGTATGCCGAGTATCTTGATCTTCCATTTGTTCATACCGAGGATGAGGGGTGCTATTATGCGCTCCTCGTTTTTTCGTATGGGTACTAAGCCAAAACAGCAAACTTTTGAGCATAGAGCGGATTTGCCATAATGGGCAAATCCGCTCTTTTGCTTTTAGACCGGAATTATAATCCGTATGTGATTTTCGCCTTCTTTTGTAGAATTTTGTTAGACATGAGCAAAATGAGCGTTCAAAAAGGAGAGGGAATGTAGGGTATGTGAGCAAAGGCACGGCAATCAGGCACCGCCCGGAAAACAGGCTGTGCCGGAA
>CAVFMZ010000174.1:0-3487 GCA_963623675.1 Firmicutes bacterium CAG:176
ATCTATATAAAATAGACTAAAAATTTTATGGTTTTGAGCTTTATACTAATTTAATAATTAGACACCAAATTTTCGCAGAAGGTGTATTGATTTATAAAAGAAGGTTCACTATAATAAGAAGTGCTACGCGCAAGGAGGAGAAAGATGAACGACAACAACACTCCAAACGGAAATGGAGACAAGAGAAATAATGGCAAATTTCCTAAAAACACCCAGAACATGATGATGTTTCTGGTGTTTCTTATGATAGGATTCCTTCTTTGGGGACTGGTGCGGGATCAGTACAAGGAAGCGACCACACAGGAAATTACATATGATAAGTTTGTAGACATGCTGGAAGAGGATCAGGTTGCCAGCGTGGAAGATACAGGAAGCACCTGGAAGATCACACCGAAGGAGCAGACTCAGGGCGCACTGACCCAGAGTTACTATACCGGTAAGATGAGTGACGACGACCTGCTTCCGCTCATGAAGGAAAAAGGAGTGGAGATCAAACCGTATATTCAGGACACCTGGTCCGTGATTATATGGAATATTATTTCCATTCTGGCACCGATTCTGCTTCTGTGGCTGGCCTTCGGCATGTTAATGCGCCGGATGGGTGGCGGAGGCGGCATGATGGGTGTCGGCAAGAGCAAAGCCAAGGTTTATATTGAAAAAGAAACCGGCATTACCTTCAAGGATGTGGCCGGTGAGGAAGAAGCGAAGGAATCTCTGGTAGAGGTAGTAGATTTCCTGCACAATCCGGCGAAATATACCGAGATCGGTGCGAAACTGCCGAAAGGAGCTCTGCTTGTAGGTCCTCCCGGAACCGGTAAGACCCTGCTGGCAAAGGCAGTGGCAGGAGAGGCACATGTGCCGTTCTTCTCTCTGGCAGGTTCTGATTTCGTAGAAATGTTCGTGGGAGTGGGCGCATCCCGTGTCCGTGACCTGTTTGAGGAGGCGAAGAAAAATGCCCCCTGTATCGTATTCATTGATGAGATTGATGCCATTGGTAAGAGCCGTGATTCCCGTCTCGGAGGAAATGACGAGCGTGAGCAGACTCTGAACCAGCTGCTGGCGGAGATGGATGGTTTTGAGAGTAATCAGGCATGCATCATTCTGGCAGCCACCAACCGTCCGGAAGTCCTTGATCAGGCGCTTTTGCGTCCGGGACGTTTTGACCGCCGGATTATTGTGGAGCGTCCGGATGTAAAAGGTCGTGAGGATATTCTGAAAGTTCATGCCAAGAATGTAAAGATGGATGAGACGGTAGATCTGGCAGCTGTTGCATTGGCAACCAGCGGTGCAGTAGGTGCGGATCTGGCCAATATGATCAATGAGGCAGCCATTCTTGCAGTCAAACATGGCCGCAAGGCTATCTGCCAGAAAGACCTTTTCGATGCCATGGAAGTGGTACTTATGGGTAAAGAGAAGAAGAACAAGATCTTAAGTGAGGAAGAGCGTAAAGTTGTTTCCTACCATGAGGTTGGCCATGCGCTGACCAGTGCCCTGCAGAAAGATGCAGAGCCGGTACAGAAGATTACGATTATTCCGCGTACCAACGGTGCACTTGGTTATGTACTGCAGACGCCGGAGGAGGAAAAGTTCCTTCTTTCCAAGAAAGAGATTCTGGCCCGCCTGGTAGTATGCATGGGAGGTCGTGCGGCGGAGGAAGTGGTATTTGATTCCATTACCACGGGTGCCTCCAATGATATTCAGCAGGCAACCAATCTGGCAAGAGCCATGGTGACCCAGTATGGTATGTCCGATAAATTCGGCCTTATGGGACTGGAATCCAGAGAGAGCATGTATCTTGATAACGGAAGCGTCCTGAACTGCAGTGACGAGACCGCATCTCATGTGGATGAAGAAGTGATGCGGATTCTGAAGGAAGCTTACGAGGAGGCAAAACGGCTGCTTACCGAGAACCGTGAGTGTCTGGATAAGATTGCAGAGTTCCTGATTGAGAAGGAGACTATTACCGGCAAAGAATTTATGGAGATCTACCATAAAGTACGCGACGGTGTGGAAGCTGAGAAGTATCATCAGGAAGAGCTGATTTTTGCAGAATAAGCGAATAAAGATCTGAGGAAAAGTCGTCAGAACGCAGTGAAAGTCCTGCGCTTTGGCGGCTTTTATGTTTTCAGGAGAAGGAGAAATAAATGGCCATATTCAATATAGAAGAAGAACTGAAAAAGCTCCCTTCCAAGCCAGGTGTCTATCTGATGCATGATGATAAAGATGCCATTATTTACGTTGGAAAAGCCATCTCTCTGAAAAACCGGGTACGGCAGTATTTTCAGTCCAGCCGGAACAAGGGCGTGAAGATTGAGCAGATGGTGACCCATATTGCCCGGTTTGAATACATCATCACGGATTCGGAGCTGGAAGCGCTGGTACTGGAGTGTAATTTGATCAAAGAGCACCGGCCTAAATACAACACCATGCTCATGGATGACAAGACCTATCCGTTTATCAAAGTGACGGTGCAGGAAGATTTCCCAAGGGTACTGTTTGCAAGGCAGATGTACAAGGATAAGGCGAAATATTATGGCCCCTATACTTCGGCTGGAGCAGTAAAAGATACTATTGATCTGATTCACAAGCTGTACGGTATCCGTACCTGCAATAAGCAGTTGCCCAAAATGCAGGGCAAGGAACGGCCATGTCTCAATTACCATATCCACCAGTGCCCGGCGCCCTGCCAGGGCTATATTTCCAAGGAAGAATACGCAAAATCTGTGAAAAAAGTACTCACTTTTCTGAACGGAGACTATGCGCCGATTTTGAAAGAACTGGAAGAGAAGATGCTGGCGGCTTCCGAGGCGATGGAATTTGAAAAAGCCATTGAGTACCGGGAGCTTCTGAACAGCGTGACCAAGATTGCCCAGAAGCAGAAGATTACCAGCAGTGACATGGAGGATAAGGACGTCATTGCCATGTCCGTGGATCAGCATGACGCGGTGGTGCAGGTATTTTTTATCCGGGATGGCCGTCTTATTGGGCGGGATCATTTCTGCCTGAGGATTGCTAACGGAGACAGTCGTCCGGATGTGCTGTCCGCTTTTATCAAGCAGTTTTATGCGGGAACACCGTATATTCCAAGAGAGATTATGCTTCAGTATGAGATCGAGGATGCGGCTCTTATCGAGGAATGGTTAAGTGGCAGAAAAGGCCAGAAAGTGCACATTCAGGTGCCGAAGAAAGGTCAGAAGGAGAAGCTGGTGGAACTGGCGAAGAAGAATGCGGATATGGTGCTCACACAGGATCGGGAGCGGATCCGCAGGGAGGAGGGCCGGACCATCGGCGCCATGAAGGAGATTGCAAAGCTTCTGAATCTTCCGAAGCTGGAACGGGTGGAGGCCTACGATATTTCCAATATCAGCGGATTCCAGACCGTTGGTTCCATGGTGGTCTTCGAGAAAGGGCGGCCAAAACGGTCTGATTACCGGAAATTCCGGATCCGTGGCGTGCAGGGGGCAGATGATTATGCCAGCATGGAGGA
>CAVFMZ010000175.1:0-3411 GCA_963623675.1 Firmicutes bacterium CAG:176
ATCATCATGGCGCTGCTCGGTTATGTAGTGGGAACCGGAGGCGGACTTCTGGTAGCCCAGATTATGAGTATGATTGCATAAGAAACAGAAATAAAAATATCGTTTTCCATGTATGAAAATATTGGAAAACGGTATTTTTTTTTGGTGGATTCTGCTACAATAGAAAAGACAGTATCCGAAAAACAGGAAACAGACTTACAAGATTGAATGATAGGATTCGTTGACCGCAGGGGAAAAGCATGATAAAATTTTCGGAGAAATGAGGGACAGAATGACAGTTCAGGAAGCAAAAGAGATGATGGCACAGCTGCGCAGAGTTTTTATCATTGTTCGGCTGCTGGACCCTGAGGGATTTAAGCTTGTAGAGCTGGATGCAGGGGAGAAAGACATGTCGCCTACCTGCCAGTGTTATGATTTCTGGAAAAGAGGAAAACGTTGTGAGAACTGTATATCGGTCCAGGTGTCTGAGGAGAAACCTCAGAGAACCAAGCTGGAGATTATGGACTCCAAAATCTATCAGGTAATTGCCAAACATGTAGAGATTGATGGAAAAACCTATGTGATGGAAATGATCAACTGTCTGGATAATGACACGCTGGTAGATGAGAATGGACGCAAAGCTCTGATTAAGGAAATCACAGGATACGATAAAGAGATTTATACAGATGCCCTGACAGGTGCATATAATAGAAAATACTATGAAGAGCAGGTAAAGGATACGAACACTCCGTCCGGTGTGGCCATGCTGGATATGGATGATTTTAAACTTTACAATGATCTTTACGGACATCAGGCCGGGGACATTGCCCTGAGTACAGTGGCAAAGATTATTTTGAAGAGTATTCGTAGAACCGATATGCTGATTCGCTATGGCGGAGATGAGCTGATTCTGATCATGCCGGATATTTCGGAAGAGATTTTTGCTAAAAAGCTGCGGCATATTCAGTCCGGTGTGAAAGAAGCAAAGATCCCGGGGTATTCTCAGATGCGGCTTTCTGTCAGTATCGGAGGTGTGTTGTCCCGAGGAGAATCCATAGATGTGGCTATCCACAGGGCAGATAAACTGATGTATCAGGCAAAGACGCAGAAGGATGCAGTGGTAACCGAAGAAGAGGAACTGCAGGCGGTTGAAAATGAGCAGAAGAAAGATGCGCTTTCGAAGAAGCGGTATCGGATTCTGATCATTGATGACTCTGAAATGAACCGGGCAATTTTGTATGAGATGCTTGGCAATGAATCTGAAATTCTGGAAGCAGAGAGCGGCGAGAAAGGTCTGGAGGTTCTGTATCAGTATGGATCAGGCATTTCTCTGGTACTGCTGGATATTGTGATGCCGGGCATGAGCGGTTTTGAAGTGCTTACCATTATGCAGCAGAATCACTGGACGGAAGATATTCCGGTCATGATGATTTCCAGTGAGGAAGGAACGGCATTTATTCGACAGGCTTATGAACTCGGAGCAGTTGATTACATCAATCGCCCATTTGACGCACAGGTTGTTCATCGGCGTGTCCATAACACGATCAAGCTGTATGAGAAACAGCGTCGTCTGACTGCAATTGTGGCGGATCAGGTCTATGAAAAAGAAAAAAACAATCAGATGATGATCAGTATCCTGAGTCAGATTGTGGAATTTCGAAATGGTGAGAGCGGCTTACATGTACAGCATATTAATATTATGACAGGGCTTTTGCTGGAGAGGCTGACGCAGAAGACAGATAAATATAGTCTGACCTGGTCTGACCGCCAGTTTATCACAACAGCATCTTCTCTACATGATATTGGAAAGATTGGAATTGATGATAAGATTCTGAATAAACCCGGAAAACTGACCAAAGAGGAGTATGAGATTATTAAGACACATACGCTGATTGGCGCTGCCATGCTGGATGACATGAAGATTTATCGAAATGAGCCGCTTGTCAAGGTCGCATATCAGATCTGCCGCTGGCATCATGAGCGGTATGATGGAAAGGGTTATCCGGATGGATTAAAGGGAGAAGAGATCCCGATCTCCGCACAGGTAGTATCTATTGCCGATGCATATGACGCGCTGATCAGTGAACGTGTCTATAAAAAAGCATTCAGCCATGAGAAAGCCCTGGAAATGATTCAGAATGGCGAGTGTGGTGCATTTAATCCATTGCTGCTGGAATGTCTGAAGGAAGTGCAGGAGAAGATCCGTGAAGAACTTCAGGTAACCGGAGCACAGGAAAAAGGATTGGAATTCAAGGAAAAAGTATTAAATGAAATACAGAAGATCGAAGATCCGGTCAATATATCAGAGATAGAGAAGGTACAGAAGAAATGACAGTAAAAGAATGTTATGACAAAATTGGAGCAGACTATGAGGGAGTGCTCCGGAGATTTGGAAGTGAAGTGCTGGTAAAGAAATTTGCTTTGAAATTTCTGAATGATGCCAGTTTTCAGAATCTGCAGGAAGCACTGAAAAATGGAGATGCAGAGGAAGCATTTCGGGCATCCCACACCCTGAAAGGTATCTGTGCAAATCTGGGACTGGACAACCTGTATACGGTAAGCTCAGATCTGACAGAACAGCTTCGCGGAAGAAGCCTGGATGGTTATGAAGAGAAATACCAGAAGGTAAAAGAGCAGTACCATCTGACCGCAGAGGCAATCGGGCAGATTTCATAGAGATTGTAAATCCCATGGGATTTCATTATAATAAACATATTTAAGACCAAAACAAGGGAGGCACACAGGTGAAAAGAGAATTAGTCATCGTTCTGGACTTTGGCGGACAATACAATCAGCTGGTGGCAAGACGTGTCAGAGAGTGCAATGTGTATTGTGAAATCTATTCCTATAAGACGGATATTGAAAAGATCAAAGCAATGAATCCGAAAGGAATTATTCTGACCGGAGGACCGAACAGCTGTTATGAAGAAAATTCTCCGACTTACAGCAGAGAATTATTTGAAATGGGTATTCCGGTTCTGGGTCTTTGCTATGGCGCACAGCTGATGATGCATGTGCTGGGCGGCAAAGTAGAGAGAGCGGATGTGAGAGAATATGGAAAAACAGAGGTACTGGTGGATAAGACCAATTCTCAGATTTTCCGGAATGTAAGTCCGAAGACCATTTGCTGGATGAGTCATTTTGATTATATTTCCAGAATTGCACCGGGATTTGAGATTACGGCGCATACGGCAGACTGTCCGGTAGCGGCAGCTGAGAATGCAGAGAGGAATTTATATGCGATCCAGTTCCATCCGGAGGTACTGCACACGGCTGAGGGTACAAAAATGCTTTCCAACTTTGTACTGAATGTCTGCAAATGTGCGGGTGATTGGAGGATGGATGCGTTTGTAGAGCATACGGTAAAAGAGATCCGAGAGAAAGTCGGAGACGGACGCGTACTGCTGGCACTGTCCGGCGGCGTGGATTCTT
>CAVFMZ010000176.1:0-3392 GCA_963623675.1 Firmicutes bacterium CAG:176
GGAATACACCGTTTTTCTGTGAAAATATATCAAAAAAGTCGGGATAATCTTTTACATCAAACCATAAAGCTTCTTAAGTGTTTCTTCATCATCTTTGAATGTGAAGTCGATCTGCGAGCTGAGAATAGGGTTGAGGTCTGAGGTTGCTTTTTCGATTGCTTCCTGCTTCATCCGAATATCAGCATTCGCATAGTATTTAATCGTTGTTTCCATCTGTACATGCCCGAGCCATTCAGACAACAGAGGCATCGGCATCCCACTCCTGTAAAGATGCATGGCTCTTGAATGACGGAACATATGCACATAGAGATGTTCTGGCACATCAGGACATTTTTCCTTTGCTTGTACACCAAACTTTTTGATAAACTTTGATACATTGTCCTGAGACATCTGATTTCTACAGCCCTTTCTATCGACATAGAACAGAAAGGAGTTCCCATCACTGGCTCGATGAAATTCAGCCAGATATTTATGCAGATGCTCTACGGTTTTCTGCATCAGAGGGACGAGGCGCGTTTTTCCACCTTTTCCAGTCAGAACAACGTATTTTTCATCTGAACTGATATGCAGGTCGTTCAGGCAAAGATCCAGCATCTCCTGTATTCTGGCACCAGTATCGTAGAGAAGTATCATGAACACAAGATTCCGCCTGCCCTTCTTTGATGAAATATCCGGAACAGCCAGGATTGCTTCTAAGGCCTTCTCAGAAAAGAATTCGATTTCATGCTCTGCTTCTTTTTTTACAGGAATCAATGCCATTTCCTGATAGCAGGACATGATGGAAGGATTGCGTTCAGCTGCATATCTGTAAAACCTGCGTATGGCGGCAAGACGTTGGTTCCTGCTCGACACCGACCAATTGCCTTCTGTTTCCATTCTTTCAAGATATTTTTCGAGCAGCTCCCTGGATGAGTGTTGGAAAGTATACGAATCCAGTCCGATCTTCAATTCGTTGCACGAATAGTCAAGATACTTGTTCATGGCTGTCCTGTATGACTCTATAGTGTTTGGACTTGATGCCTTCTGTTTTGGCAGATAGACTGTCAGAAAGTCCCGCACCATCTGGAAAAAGAGTCTTGATTCCTTATTCATATCCTGGCACCTCCGGAATAAGTGCTGAGAAACGGCTCCAGTCGATAGATGATGTTTTTAACAGCCGCTCCGGTAACAGGTGGATGTAATAAGCCGTATCCCTAAAATCACTATGCCCCATGTAGGCGCTTAAGTAAGGAAGAGCTGTATAGAGGTCTTCACCTCTGTCAAGCCAATCCATCAGCACGGCCGTTGCAAAACGATGACGAAGGTCGTAAACCCTGACACGTTTATGCTGAGCCTGTGGGTAAGCCTGTCTCCAGAGGTGAAGGAAGTGCCGTGTAAGCCATTTGGCCGGATATAGGGAGCCATCCGGGGACGGAAACAGATACTCTGAATCGGGAAAAAGGATATCCCTCTTGAATATATATCCACTGCAAAGTTCTGCAACATCCTCCGCCATCGGGATTAAACGTTCCTTATGAGTTTTATTTTCCCGTATAAAAAGGGTTCTGTTATCAGTATCTATATCATTTCTGCGGATTTCACGGCCTTCGTTGGGGCGCAATCCACAAAAATAAATCAGGCGGTATACAGTAGCGATGATGTCCGGTGACAAAGGGTTCCTTGGATCCCCCTTTTGATTGTCGCTTTTCTGGAACAATGCCAGAAGTTCAGCATCTGTAAAAATATATGGCGTGTATCTTCTTACACGTGGGACTGAATCCATAGAGAGAATTCCATCACAGAGCCCCATCGCATAAAGATACTTTGTGAACTCCCTTGCAGCGGTAGCTCTTCTACGGTAACTTTCCGGTTTCTCAGTGCTCCTTTGCACGCACCAGGGCATGATATCGCACACTGATAAAGGTTGTTCATCTACTCCTGCCTCAGTCAAATAGGAATCAAGGTCATTCAGGTAACAGGCGTATGTACACCGTGTATATCCAAGGCTTTCCTTGTAGCTTATCATCGCCTCGATCTGATCATGGTAACTGCTCATACTTCACCTCCGATCGAAGACAAGGGGAGCGCGCATTTCTGAAGCCCGTTCAAATCCATGGCAATATACTGCCGCGTCGAACGGATGGCCTGATGCCCCAGAATCTGGGCGACTGTTGTTACCGGTGTTCCTTCAGACACCATTGTTGTACCAAGTAATCTTCGGATTCCATGGAACGTTTTTCCGTCATTAAATTGATGCTGAATACCAGCTTTCTCCAAATACCTCCGAAAGATACTGGCAATGGACACACTGTCACGGAAAGGAGCATATGGGGCACAGGTTCTCAGAAAAACATTCTTTGAACTCGACTGTGGTCTTTCATTCAGGATATAATCAGCAAGTGCATCCCTGGCAGATGATTGGAGTGGCAGCATAAGCTGATGCCCTGTTTTACCTTGTACGATTCGGAGTTCATTCTCCCTCCAGAAGATATCCGAGAGGTGTAACGAGGCAAGATCTCCTGCCCGTAATCCTGTTGTAGCGGCCAGCGAGAAAATGGCAAAGTCCCTCTTACCAGGGCTTTTGGTTCTGTCAATCTGATTTGTCATCGCAATAAGCTCAGTTCTTGGCATCGTCGGTTTTACGCTATGATCCCTGGTTCTTGGTGAAGAGAGAAGCAGCCAGAAATTTGCGGTAATAGTACCATTATCATTCAGGAAAGTAAAAAGTTTCCTAAGCGACGAAACTACTTTGTCCATGCTTTTTGGACGGGATTCATGCATCAAATGCAGAAACTCCCTTAAATCTTCGGGAGAAACTTCCTGAAAGCACTGAATCTCTCTTTTTTCCAGAAAGATGCAGAATCTAATAACAATACTTCGTATCTCTGTGGTATAACGTCTGCTCAGAGAAAAACTTTCCATGAAGCTGGAGATAGTCTCTTCGAATAGATCTGGAAGTTGATCCGATGAGGATTTCTGGTACACTTTCCATTGGAAACTTCCACTTTGAAAGAACTCCTGGAGTACTTTGATCCCACGACGTCTCCAGTTTCTGGATTTCCTGGATATCACCCCATCAGAGAACTGTTGCTCGACATCCATAAGTAATTCGTACATAATCTCTTGACGATACTGATAATCGCCTTCTTTCTGGTATCGTTGAATGATCTGATTAAAACTCCGCTGTTGGTAAGTCTCAATCGTTGCATCAGCCAAACCGATTTGCTTCATCTGCTCTTTGGCATCATCAATTAAAGAAAAAATATCGTTGTTCACATGAAACCTCCTTAATAGAAAAATATGTAGGTGGTTTCATTATAAAAAGTTATCCCGACTTTTTTGATATATTTTCACAGAAAAACGGTGTATTCCGCCAGAATTCCGGATAATCACAAAGTCGGGATAAGTGGTGT
>CAVFMZ010000177.1:0-3388 GCA_963623675.1 Firmicutes bacterium CAG:176
TTGAGGAAATAAGCAAATGTTTTTTGTAATAAATTTGTAATATCTATTCAGAACCCTGAAAATGCCAGTAAATATGTTCCTTCATGCTTGCATGAAAGAACATATTTCGGAGCATTTATAGGGCGAGAAGCCCTACATGAGCAAAAGTAAAGTCTCGCAGAGACGGTTTTGCGAATGGGTTCTGAACAGATTTTCAGAACTCCAGCTTCTCCAGCGCCACCGAGTAGTAATATGCATGATTTCCCAGATATTCTTCCCGGCTCACACACTGCCGGTTCACATCCTGAATCATCTCATCCAACTCTTTCCGCTCGTATTCTTCCTTTGCCGGAAGCAGAATCACCTCATGGATACTGCTGGGCAGCACATAATAATCCCCTCCCATTTGAGCCGCACACAATTTCTGCACTGCCGGATTTACAATCACAGCGGCACCGAACTCTTTCTGCTGGTTGCTCAGCACATGCATACCGCTTCCGAAATCCTCCAGTCCGTAGTCCTCCAGAAAATCTTCGATCGGATGAAAGAACAGAGGCATTTCCTCCATATTTGCCTTCGCCGTGCGGTAAAGTTCTTCCACCTCCACGCCCCAGCGTTCCATATGGTTGGTATGGATAATGGCCGTTGCATGTTTCACAATCTCCTCCGGGATTTTCAGATAAAATACCAGCGCCAGATCCTGCCACTCTACGTAAGGCACTTTTTTAAGCAGTTCTGCATTCTTCTCCTTCGATACCAGACGAAAAAAGATCCGCTTCTTCATCCGCTCAAAATCCAGCACCCGTTCCAGATCATCAGAGGAAAAAGTCATGCTCTCCCGCTGAATACCCAGTATCATATGTGCAACCTCCTGCACATATTCCTCTTTTGCATTTTCCCGATAATAATGATTCACATAAACCGTTGGCTCCTCTCTTCTCCCCGGAAGCCTGCAGGCAAAACCATCCATATAGACGCCATTATTTTTCAGAATGTGAACCCTTTTTATCTGCTCATTTTCTCTTTTGGCCTGCTGTACTGCACGTTCAAGGTTCTCTAAAAACATCTCATATGTCATATATTTCCTTTCCGTTTTCTCTTTCGTTTTTTCATGGGAAATGGTGTGCGATTGCACAGAACCTTTTATATCTGTACATAGTGTACAGGATTTTTTCTTCTTTTGCAACTGTTTTTCCAGAAAATACACAAAAAAGAGAACCTGTTACAGTTCTCTTACTCAAGTATCGTGTCGTCAATCAGTCCGTCGCCGTCAGCTGCCGTCGTCGCCAGTTGGTCGCACCTCTCATTCCGCGGATGTCCGTCGTGTCCTTTCACCCAGATAAAAGTCACCTGATGGGGTGTTTTTGCCTTCAGAAGCCGTTTCCAGAGATCCGGATTCTTTACCGGCTTTTTCTGGCTGTTGACCCAGTTTTTCTTCAGCCAGGAATCAATCCAGTGCTGATTGAATGCATCCACCAGATATTTGGAATCCGAATACAGCTCCACCTCACAGGGCCGGTTCAGCGCTTCCAGACCCACAATGGCCGCCATCAGTTCCATCCGGTTATTCGTGGTCTTTTTGTACCCCTGGGAATATTCCCGGATATGCTCTTCTCCTTTGGAATCCATATAGGAAAGAATCGTACCGTATCCGCCCGGTCCGTCAGGGTTTCCGCGGGCCGCGCCATCTGTATAAATTTTTACTTTCATATGATCCACTCCTGTGCTGTCTCATTCAGAGGATAATAATGCTCCAGAAGTCCGTTCAGTTCCGGCTCCTTCATAAGCTTTCTGCAGGCCTCATACTGTCCCTCATAAAAAGAGGCAGCAACAACTGCCGCCTTTTTTCTCTGTTTTCTTTATCTGCTCTACTCTACAGAAATTACATAATAATAGATCGGCTGATCTCCCTCATGCACTTCCACTTCTGCATTCGGGTACAGGGCTGCAAGATCATCACAGAGCTTCTGTGCGTCTTCAGCCGGAGTATCTTCTCCATAATAAATGCCGATGATCTCGGAATCCTCATCCACCAGTTCTGCCATCATCACCTTGGTCGTTTCTGCGATGTCCTTGCCGACTGCAAGAATACCGGAATCGCCGATTCCCATGATATCTCCCTCATGGATCTCTTTGTCATCAATCTTCGTGTCACGGACTGCATAGGTTACCTGTCCGGTCTTCACGTTCTTGATCTCTTCTGCCATACGAAGTTCATTTTCCTTCGGGGTCTCCTCCGGAATGTAATTGATCATGGCAGTAATTCCCTGCGGCACCGTCTTGGTCGGAACTACAATGACTTTCTTATCCTCGGTCAGATAGCTTGCCTGGTTTGCCGCCAGAATAATGTTCTTATTGTTCGGAAGGATAAAGATATTGTCCGCATTTACCTTATCAATAGCTTCCAGCATATCTTCCGTACTCGGATTCATGGTCTGTCCGCCCTCAATGAGATAATCGACGCCCAGATCCTTAAAGATCTGACCCACGCCTTTTCCGATAGATACGGAGATGAATCCCATCTCTTTTCTCGGCTCTTCCGGCTTTTTCTCTTCCTTCTGCTCTTCTGCAGCAATTTTAGAAGCATCCTTGATCAGCTTCTCTTCATGCTCCAGACGCATATTATCAATCTTCATGTTGGAAAGCGCGCCGTAGGTCAGTGCTTTCTGGATTGCAAGTCCCGGATCATTCGTATGTACGTGTACTTTGACAACCTCGTCGTCAGACACGACTACGATAGAATCACCGATAGACTCCAGATATGCCTTGAACTCATGCTCAGCCTTCTGGCCAAATGATTTCTCCAGCAGAATGATAAATTCCGTGCAGTAACCAAACTTGATCTCTGCCGGTGTCTGCTCACTGGCTTTCACAGGAGCTTCTTTCTTCGCGTTATTATCAAAAGAGTAATCCACTTCTTTTCCAAGAAGTGCATCGTAAGCACCCTTCAGGACTTCTACCAGACCCTGTCCGCCGGAATCGACAACGCCTGCCTCTTTCAGCACCGGAAGCATCTCCGGAGTCTGTGCAAGAACTTCCTCTGCCTCTTCGATGACGAGTCTGCAGAATTCCTCAATATCTTCCACCGTAGATGCCAGATCTGCCGCCTTGTCAGCCGCACCCTTGGCAACCGTCAGAATCGTACCTTCCTTCGGCTTCATTACTGCCTTGTATGCAGTCTTCACCGCTTTGTCCATGGCATTCGCCAGATCCACAACATCCAGTTCCTCATGGTCTCTGATTCCCTTGGTAAAGCCTCTCAGAAGCTGGGAAAGAATAACGCCTGAGTTTCCTCTTGCTCCGCGCAGAGAACCGGAAGAGATGCATTTTGCCAGTGTTTCCATATTCACGTCTGCCAGAGCTGACACTTCACCGGCCGCTGCCGTGATCGTCATGGTCATATTTGTAC
>CAVFMZ010000178.1:0-3251 GCA_963623675.1 Firmicutes bacterium CAG:176
TGGTCGTTAAGTGGATGCGGTTCCTGTCCGCAGAGAGAAGGGAGGATTTTGAAAAAATGGCAGAAGAAGATACTTATATCAATGAAGCCTACGAAGTTCTGCAAAAACTCAGTGCCGACGAGCGGAAACGCCTGGAATACGAGGCACGTCAAAAAGCCATCCTCGACTATAACTCCCAGATGAGCAGCTCCAGGGAAGAAGGAATTCAGATTGGGGAGGCCCGTGGAGAAAAGCGTGGAATCCAGATTGGAGAAGTACGTGGAATAAAAAAGGGCGAAAGCCGTCTTAATAAATTGTATGGTAGCCTATTAAAAGATGGTCGTATAGAAGATTTACAGAAGGCAATTTCCGATGAATCTTATATGGAGAAATTGTATAAAGAGTACGGCTTATAATAGAGAAGTATTGGGTCGTTCAAATGAATGTGTGAAGATGCTTTCAGCAGAAAGGAGTATCCATGGCGAAAAAGAGTGTGGTATGTATATTATTGGTTATGATATTGTCTCTGACGGGCTGTGGTTCCAAGTCTCTTACTTATCACGCAAATCTGGGATATGACTTCAGCAAGATGGAATACAGCGAGCTTGTCTTCAAAGCATATCATTCGAATACAGAAAATCACGGGTGGGAGAAGATTATAGAAATGTCCTGTACTCCTCCAGAGGGACATTTTGCGGATATAAGAGTGGAAGGCGCACCGGGACAGGTGACGGTGATCCTGGAAGATAATTTCAGTGAGAAGGATGAGCTCAGAGAATCCTATTTTACCAATGATGAAATGACCTATGAATTTGCTGTGGAAGGATTTGAGGGAAATCTATCATCATGTCAGACCTTTGAAATCAAGAATAACGATGAAGAACAGTTTTACAGACTGTATCCGATCTCCAATGAAAGTGGTTCTATATTTACGATATTAGATCTGAATAAGCCATATGATGTGGATCAGGAAAATCTGGATAATTTACTGATTACGCTGACCATTGTAAAATAAAATATCCCTTGACAAATCCTCAAACTTAATGTTAATATGTAATTCCTAAACCCGATATGGGTGTGGATTTTACCAGAGAGATCTGATTTTCGCCACACAGTTGTTTGCAGAACAGCTGTATGGCGATTTTTTTATGCCCTGAAACAGAAAGCTTCGCAGAAGCGATTTTATGAATGGTTCTGAAAAAAGATAGAGAACCATGAATTTTAAGTAAGGAGGATGCAACAATGAATGATACTTTTATGAAAGAAAAGCCAGTCTTCGGACTTGTGCTTTCCATGTCATTACCCATGGTACTTTCCATGATGGTAAATGCCTTATACAACATCGTAGACAGTTATTTCGTAGCGAGAATCAGTGAAGATGCCATGACGGCGCTTTCGCTGGTTTATCCGGTGCAGAACCTGATTAGTGCGACGGCTATTGGTTTTGGTGTGGGAATCAATGCGGTCATTGCCTTTTTCCTGGGAGCGGGAGATAAGAAGAAAGCCAATCAGGCGGCGACTATGGGAATGTTCTGGAGTCTGGTGCAGGGACTGACGTTGTCCATTGTCTGCATCCTGATCATGCCGAAATTCCTGATGCTGTTTACCAGTGACGTGACGGTGATTGACTATGCCATCCGCTATTCCAGAATTGCCTTTCTCTTCGGAATGATCATTTCCAGCGGACTTTCCTTTGAGAAAACCTTCCAGGCCGTAGGCCGGATGAAGGTGTCCATGCTCAGCATGCTGGCGGGATGCATTTCCAATATTGTTCTGGACCCGATTCTGATCTTCGGCTTGGGACCGTTCCCGGCCATGGGTATCGAGGGTGCAGCGTTGGCGACCGGAGCCGGACAGGTGATTACGCTGGCAATCTACATCATTATTTACATAGTAAAACCGATCCCGGTAAAGATCTGTGCTTCCGGTTTTAGCTTCCAGGGAGGTATCAGCCGGAGACTTTACTCCATCGGTGTTCCGGCTATCTTAAATATGGCGTTGCCGTCCCTTCTGATCTCTGCGCTGAACGGAATTCTGGCAGAGTTCTCTCAGAGCTACGTGCTGGTGCTGGGTGCTTATTATAAGCTGCAGACCTTCCTGTATCTGACCACCAGCGGTATTGTACAGGGAATCCGGCCGCTGGTTGGATATAACTACGGCGCGCGGGAATATGGCCGTGTGCATAAGATTTACCGGACCGCTCTTGGCATGTCCTTGGTTGTCATGGTGGTGGGAACGGTTCTCTGCCTGACCATTCCGGGAAGCCTCATCGGAATCTTTACCAGTTCTGCAGAGACGATTGAGATTGGAAAGACGGCGCTTCGCATCATCAGCGGCGGATTTATCATTTCTGCGGTATCTGTGACTTCCTGCGGCGCACTGGAAGGACTGAACATGGGATTTCCGTCACTGATGATTTCCATGCTCCGCTACATCCTCATTATTATCCCGACTGCATTTCTGTTAAGCCGGGTGCTGGGGGCGAACGGCGTATGGCATGCGTTCTGGGTGACCGAGTGGATCACCGCAGGTGTGGCATGGCTGATTTACAGAAAGAAAACATCCTGGGAAAAATAAAAAAAAGAACTGACCGCAGCAGCTGTGTGCTGCGGTCAGTTCTTTTGTAACACAAATGATTCCAATGTGAATCATGAGAAAATTCTAAAAATAATCCTGAAAATCTCCGGTAAATGAACGAAACTAAATTTTATGGTGAAAATTTCTAATCCAATATCAGGAAAATACGTTTGAATTGCGCGAGAACAAATCGGATAAATGCGAAAATTTATAAAATTTTCTGTTTACAAATAATCTGACGATTCTGTAAAAATTTCTTATTTACATCTTAAAAAATTGGGTGTACACTTTTAGAAAACTTGCAGGTTACCAATTAATCAGGAAAGAAAGGTACAGCTTATGAACGAACAGATGAACAAGGAATGTCCCAGACCGGGAATGTATGACCCGAGCTTTGAACATGACAACTGCGGTATCGGCGCTGTCGTAAATATTAAAGGCGTCAAATCGCATAAAACCGTGGAAGATGCACTGAGCATAGTAGAAAATCTGGAGCACCGCGCCGGTAAGGATGCGGAAGGCAAGACCGGAGACGGTGTTGGTATCATGGTTCAGATTTCCCACAAATTCTTCTCCAAAGAGTGCGCGAAGCTTGGCATTGAGCTTGGCGGGGAGAGAGAATACGGTATCGGAATGTTTTTCCTTCCGCAGGATGAGCTGAAACGCAATCAGGCGAAGAAAATGTTCGAGATCAT
>CAVFMZ010000179.1:0-3191 GCA_963623675.1 Firmicutes bacterium CAG:176
GATCCGAGACTTATGACTTATCTCGCAGTAGACACCATCAAAAACTGTCCGGTCATTGCCGTACCGGCAGACGGAAAAGGGAAAGCAGTTGCTTACAAGATTGCCAGCGGCATTGTAGAAGGCATTGATAAAAAGGAATGTCTTGACCTCTCCACCCCCATGACTAAGGACAAGGCCGTCTTAAATGCTGCTTATCAGGCGGCTGCAGACAAGATCATCGAAAAATTAAAAGAGGGCAAGGATGTGGCATGCCTGACCCTGGGCGACCCCACCATCTACAGCACCTACATCTATATCCACCGTCTGGTGAAAGCACAGGGCTATGATACACAGATCATCAACGGTATCCCGTCCTTCTGTGCCGTCAGCGCCAAATTAGGCGACAGCCTGGTGGACCGCTCCGAGCAGCTTCACATCATCCCATCCACCTATGATATCGAAGACGGACTGAAGCTTCCGGGCACCAAGGTACTCATGAAGGCCGCTTCCAAGATGCATGTGGTAAAAGAAACCCTGCAGCGCAATGATCTGAAAGGTTCCATGATTGAGAACTGCAGCATGCCGGACGAGCACATCTATCATGGGGTAGACGAAATTCCGGATCAGGCAAGCTACTATTCGATTATTGTTGTGAAAGAAGATCATCATGATTGAACTAAAGAATCTGTCTAAGAAATATGACCATTTTCTGGCAGTAGACAAGTTAAACCTGACCATCGAGACCGGAGAATTCTTCGGTCTTCTTGGCCCTAACGGAGCAGGAAAGACTACCACTATCGGTATGCTCTCCACGCTTCTGCTGCCGACAGAAGGAGAAATCTTTATCGACGGCGAAAAATTAAGCCGTCAGAACAACCGCCTGAAGCGGAAATTAAGCGTCGTCACACAGGAGTATTCCATGCGTCAGGACATGACCATGGACGAAGTCATGGAATATCAGGGACGGCTCTACTATATGCCTCTGAAAAAGATCCGGGAACGTTCCGAAGAACTTCTGGATTTCTGCGGACTCATTGATTATCGCAGACGTACCGTCCGGAAGCTGTCAGGCGGCATGAAACGAAAGCTCATGGTCTGCCGCGCCCTGCTTACAGAACCGGAGATTCTCCTGCTGGATGAGCCTACGGCAGGCATGGACGCCCTGGCCAGACGCCAGATGTGGAATCTTCTGAAGAAATTAAACCAGCAGAAGCTTACCATCCTGCTTACCACCCATTATATGGAAGAAGCAGAGACACTCTGTGACCGGGTGGGATTCATGTGCGACGGTGTATTAGAAGAGACAGACTCACCCAAAATCATGATAGAACGTCTCGGACGTTATACGGTAGATGAAGTCTGTCCTGACGGCATGAAGAACCACTATTTTCAAGGAAAGGAGGAAGCGATTCAGTTTCTGTCTGACTGTCCTCAGGAGACTACCCTTCGCAGTACCACGCTGGAAGATGTCTTTCTTGAAAAAGTCGGCCGTCAGCTGGAACGCAAGTAATTATGGGAATTCTTACTGTACTGTGGGAAAAATGGGTGGAATTCCGCAGAGATTTTTATAAAATCACCCTGGCAGCCATGATTGCGCCTCTTCTCTACATTCTGGTCTTCGGCATGGGGATTCAGACCATGTCCCACGGACAATCCTATCTGAACTTTCTGATTCCCGGCGTTGTCGCCCTGACTACCATGAACGGAAGCTTTAATGCCATTGCCCAGAACCTGAATGTACAGCGCCTTTATGAAAAAGCATTTGATCAGGTCATGATCTCTCCCACACCGCTGTGGCAGTTCATCGCGGGTCAGGTCATCGGAGGCAGTCTCCGGGGACTGTATGCGGGCATCATCATTATTTTTCTGGTGCTTCCCATCGGAACCGGGCTGTGCTTCAATGGCTGGTCCTTTCTTCTGATGTTTTTAAACGGAGCTGTCTTCTCCACCATCGGAGTGGTCGTCTCTTTCTATGCCAAAAGCCACACGGATGTGCCGCGTTTTTCCAACTACGTCATCATGCCTATGGCCTACCTTTGTAATACCTTCTTTTCTTCGCAGTCCATGCCGAACGGAATCCGGCAGGTCGTAGAATTTCTGCCGCTGTCCCAGACCAGTGCCGCTCTTAGAAGCATCGCAAACCATGAAGCGTTTTCCTGTACCAGCATTGCGATCCTTCTGCTTTATCTGATCTGCTTCTCAGGAGCTGCTTCCTGGTTCCTGTACAAGAAGAAAAACCTGTAACTATTCAGAGCCATGCACATGCCCGTAAATATGGAGCTCATGCTTGCATGATGACACATATTTCGGAGCATGTATATGGCGAGAAGCCATACATGAGCAAAAGCAGTGCTGCGTAGCAGCGGTTTTGCTCATGTGGCTCTGAATAACCACAATAAACTATAGATAGGAGTGTTACGTGATGAGAAAATTAATCTTAAGTGCCCTGTTATCCATAAGTCTGTGCACCATAACGGCTGCGCCTGTTTTTGCAGCGGAATCTGCGGACACTCTTTCCCTGGAAGACGGCGAATACGCCATCGACGTCACCATGACCGGCGGCAGCGGCAAAGCCACCGTGCAGAGTCCGACTCTTCTTACCATTACGGATGGCACAGCTTACGCCTCTATCACCTGGAGCAGCTCCAACTACGATTACATGATCGTGGACGGTCAGAAATACCTGAATGAAAGTGACGCAGAAGTCAATTCCCATTTCACCATTCCGGTTCCGGATCTCACGGAAGACCTGCCGGTCATCGCGGACACCCTGGCCATGGGAACGCCTCATGAGGTGCAGTATGTCCTGACCTTCGATCCCGCATCCATCGCATCAAAAAGCACCCTCCCTCAGGAGGGTGCCAAACGGGTACTGATCATGGCAGCCATTATTATCATCGGCGGCGGAATCCTCAATCACTTCGTCAATGAGCAGAGGAAAATGGACTATACCGGAAAGCGCAAATAGAATTATAGTTTGCCAAGCTTCCCGGCATATTCTTTTAATTCCCGTAATCCGTCTCCCAGACTTCCCAGACTTTCTGTATCCAGCGTACAGATCACCCGCTCACAGTTGTCTATCAACTGCTTCGCACGGGCTGTATGGGCTTCTGAGAAGGGTGTAAAGGCTTTTTCTGAAATCACTTCCGCCGCCAGTGCTTTTGCCGCCGGATAGTCAAGGTCATTTTCCCAGAGGATGCCCACTGCAAAAG
>CAVFMZ010000180.1:0-3166 GCA_963623675.1 Firmicutes bacterium CAG:176
AGAATGCCGCAAAGGGCTGGTCTTCCTTCCGGGTTGCCAGAAGTGCTTCCTTCAGCTTTGGATCATGAAGCGCTTTCTGTTTCAGTTCGTCCAACATTTCTGCAATTACCATGCGTCTACCTCCCTGTGGTTCCCAAAGTGGGATATTTTTTCTTCTTTACAGAAGCGTTTTTCTTAATTCTGCGCCATCTATTGTCCGATTTCAATTATTAATTTTGTTACTGTTCACTCGTATCTCGTTCCAGTAACGATTCGCAGGCTCATTGAAAGTTTTGCTTCGCAAAAGGAGCCTGCTCACCCCTGAATCAAGTTCGTACGCAGCCTGACAGCAAGTGTCTGGCTGCTGTTTGAACAGTAACTTAATTTTACTTTTTGTATACACGTATGTCAATAACCGTCTTTACATATCGCTTCCAACTTTGTATAATAAATGCCGTTTAAGAAAGAAAGGATGATCATTTCATGCGTTATCAATCTCATAAACAAATGTCCGAAGCCTTCCTGACCGCCGCCTTTCTGTCCATATCGGGCGGTCTTCAGGATGCCTATACCTATCTTGCCAGAGGAAATGTATTTGCCAACGCCCAGACCGGAAATATCGTTCTGTTAAGCCAGCATATTGCAGATGGAGATCTTCCTTCCACCATTCATTATCTGGTTCCGCTGACTTTCTTTGCCCTGGGTGTTGCCGCAGCGGAGATCATTCATCAGCGCTATCGGCAGGCACAGCGTCTCCACTGGAGACAGCTGGTATTGGTGATCGAAATCCTCCTGCTGTTTGCGGTCGGATTTCTTCCTGATTCCTGGAACCTGATTGCCAACTCCATGGTATCTTTTTCCTGCGCCATGCAGGTACAGGCCTTCCGTAAAGTCAACAGCTATGCCTTTGCCAGCACCATGTGCATCGGAAATCTCCGCAGCGGCATGGAATCTATATGCGCCTATTTTAAAACCCGCAACAAAGACGTGCTGATCAAAGCAATGCATTATTTTGGCGTCATTTTACTGTTTGCCTTCGGCGCCGGCCTGGGCGGACATCTGCTTCCGCGCCTTGGCATGCGTACCATCTGGCTGTCCTGCCTGCTCCTGCTCGTCAGCTTCCTGCTCATGTTCATCAAGGAAGAGATGGATGAGCATCCGAAAAAATAGAATCAGTCATGGAACAGGATCTGCGAGAAATAACGGACTTTATCGTCATCGACCCAGCAGGTCATGCCCACGGCATCTGCCATCAGCTGCGCATCTACACAGTAGGCCGACATACAGGAATTATGCTTGTATGGGCCTGCTGTCATGAGCAGCAGATCTGACTTTCCATTTTCTTTCATTTTCTCTGCCAACGCTTCCGTCAGTTTATTGTGAGCCACTTTGGCTTTCTTAAAATCCATGGAATAATCCTGCATGGTCTGCAGCACCAGTGCTTTCTCATAGGACAGCGCATTGGCTTTCATTTCTTCCACCGTTCCGCTCTCCGGTGGACATGCCGGATTCAGATCATAATTACCGCACCGGTTTTCCTCGCAGAATACCCGGTATTCCGGCTTGAATACCAGATCCTTCGTATCCATAATTGCCGCATTGGAAAATCCAAGTTCTTTTGCTTCTTTTATCAAATCCATGATGTGTCTCCTCCTGCATTTACATTAGCATCTGTCAGGGCAAATGTAAATCATCTTCGCAGAACAGATCCCATAATACCAACCGCCATCACTGCCGTTGCCACATCTGCACAGCCCTGTGCAAGCAAAATGCCCTGATATCCTGCTGCCCGTGACAGGATCAGCAGCATCACCAGGTACAGAACTCCCTGCCGGCTGATGGACAATACGAATGCGCCAAGTGCATTTCCCACAGACTGACACACACAGGTAGACACCAGCGTCACCGCCATGAAAATCATTCCCAGCTGCTGACAGCGGAGCATCATAGCTCCATTTGCTACAATTTCCGGATCATTCATAAAGATGCGGATGATGACCGGGGCAAAGACACACATAATCACTGTAAAAAGCAGGCCCAGTCCCATTTCAAAAAGATAACCAAATTTCAGAATTTCTTTGAGTCTGCTGCGATTTCCGGAACCGTAGTTATATCCAACCAGCGGCTGTCCGCCGAATGCAAACCCCACCAGAATTAATGCAGTAATCATATTGGCTTTCAGTGCAATTCCCATGGCCGCAATTTTATCGGTTCCATAAGCAAGCAGGAAATGATTGGTCATCATGATCATAAAACTCTGCATCATATTGGTAATCGAAGCCGGTATGCCAATCGTAAAAATATCCCTTGCCATACTTCCGGAAATTTTCATGTCCTTGACGGATGCTGACAATCTCTTCGCCTTCTTCATGACTGCATAGAAATAATAAATATCCGCAATGATATTTCCCAGCACGGTTGCAATAGCCGCTCCGGCTGCGCCCTGCTTCAGTCCGAAAATAAAAATCGGATCCAGAATGATATTGGCAACAGAGCCAATAACGGAACCGATCATAGCCTGTGCAGCCAGGCCTTCTGTTCTTAAGATATTGCTTGGTACCAGTCCGAAAATAATCGCTGCTGCACCAATGGCAATCCAGGTATAATATCCGCTGGCATACTGGAACGTTGTTTCTTCTGCTCCCAGAATTCCCAGAATCGGTCTCCGGAAGGTAAGCAGAACAACGCTCACACATATTCCAAACATAATCGATCCCCAGATACAGAATGCGCTGGCCCGCTTTGCCTCTTCTTCCCGCTTCTCACCAAACAGACGGGAAATAAGTGAACTTCCTCCCAGTCCAAAGATGTCCCCAAAAGCAACCATCATAGTAAAGATGGGAGCAGCAAGTGATACACCTGCCACCAGTTCCTGTACGCCTGTCAATGCAATAAAATAGGTGTCTACCATATTGTAAACAAGTGACACGATCATGCTCATAACAACCGGAAACGCCAGCTTCATATACGCTTTCGGCACTGGCATTTTCTCAAAAATATAATTTTCCATAGTACTCCTTTCCAGATCCATAAACAAAAAATCCATAACCCGGGTATATATGGATTATGGATTTCCGACCGTAGCGCAGGCAAACCTGCGCCCTATCATATTCTGTTTTCAGTGATTGCTCACGAGAATGGATTATACTATCAGACATCTGATTTTTCAAGTAATTTTTTACTTTGA
>CAVFMZ010000181.1:0-3149 GCA_963623675.1 Firmicutes bacterium CAG:176
TGTCTGAAAAACTGCTTGTGGTCAATTCGACTGTTATTTTAAGTTAATGACATTGTGATTTTATGCGGCTTTCCGGGACTTTCCGTCTTCGGTTGTCCCCATCTTAAACCCACCATATTTTCGAGGAATTTTTCAAAAAAATGCTTATGTATGTACGGAGAAAGCACCTGACATTACATCGAGTGCCTTTCGTTTTTATTTGACTGTTCCCGGATCATCCAAGAGCTTTATTAACAACTCCATGCAATTCTTCCGGTTTATTGTATTTGACCTTCGCATAGATGTCCATAGTTACTTTACTATTTTCATGCCCGGCAAGATACTGCACTGTCTTCGGGTCAACCGATGCATGAATGAGATTTGTGATATAGGTATGGCGAAGCAGATGTGGCGTTACCTGAAAATCAATCGCGTATACAATCTTCGGATTATTCAGCTGATGTTCTCCCAGTTTTGGTTTAACCACATGTTTAACAGCTTGTCCATTCACATAACGGTAATAGTATCTTTCTTCTGTCGAGCGAACCATTATGTACTTCCAGACACGCTCAAATTGTGTTCCTGCAAGTGCCTCACCTTTGCTATCTGCAACCACATATTTCGATGTGGATCTCAGCTTTGCATCCTTTAAGCACTCCACCAGACATTTGGGAATCGGAATGTCCCGATGAGCTGCCGGTGTCTTCAGTTCCGTACTGATAACAGGACGATTATTCTCTGTGTGCCACGCCCTGCGCACTGAAATGTATGGAGTCTCCTCATCCAGAAAAACACAATCCCATTGAAGAGCCAATATTTCTTCTCGACGCAATCCTGCATACAACCCTATCATTACAAATACATATGGTGGCAAATCCTTAATCGTGTCCAGCAGAATTTTGACCTGAGCATCAGAGAGAGCTTCTTTATCTTTTTTCGGTGTTCCTCCCTTCGCCGACAATTTCGTGGCAGGATTTTCTGTGAGAACTTTGCTTTCCTCTGCCGAATAGAAAATACTTTTTATCAGCATATTCACCTTCCCGTATACAGAAGCAGATTTTTTAGAAGCCGGGAGTAGAATCAATTTCAGATCATCTGATGTGACTTCATCCATATACATCGTTCCAATGGACTGAACAATATATTTTTGAACCGCGTGTCTATAACCCTTCATGGTAGTCGCTCTCACTGTTGCCGAACGCATTTCCAACCATTTTTCGCAATATTGCTCTACAGTTGGATTAGATCTGCTGAATGCTTCATCGTCAATCTCGCGCTCTGTCATCTGTACCTTTTGAAATAATTCTTCCCGTGTTTTTGCATAAAGGGTAACACGTCGCCCTTCGCAGTCCCGTATTCTGGTTCTGTAATACTCGACTCCTTTTCGCATTACTGTTCCATATTCTGGTATTTCTCTTTTTCTTGCCATATCAGGCACCTCCATATTTCAATATAGCCAGGATACTAATCCTTGCTTTTATTATCCCGAGCACGCATGTTTCGCTCAAGGATGTCGGCTATATGTAAAAAGAGTGAGGATTTTCACATCCCCACTCTCGTCATTTTCGTTTATAAAACTGTTTTTCTCACTCTGCATCCCACAGGGTAAATGCCTCGCTCAATATGCCTGCCAGCTCATCCGGGCGGTTATATTTTGCTTTCGCATAAATATCCATTGTAATCTTACTGTTTTCATGTCCAGCCAGGTACTGCACTGTTTTCGGATCAACCGAGGCATGGATAAGATTGGTAATGTAGGTGTGCCGCAATAAATGCGGTGTCACCTCAAAGTCCAGACTGTAAACCACATTTCCATTGTGAGCAGCCTTTTCGCCCAAAACAGGCTTTACGGTATGCTTCACTCTCTTCCCGTTTTCGTAACGGTAGTAACTCCGCTCCTTCACGGTTCTGGTGACGATATATTGCCAAAGTCGCTTGAACTGTGTATAGGAAAGAGGATTTCCCTCACTGTTTGAAACAACATAATCAGAAGTCGAGGTTTTCTTCGCTTCTCTCAGACACTCCGCAAGACAATCCGGCAACGGTATATCTCTACGGGCTGCCTTTGTCTTCAGCTCCGTCATAATGACGGGCCTATTATGCTCTGTGTGCCATGCCCGGCATACAGATAAATACGGTGCTTCCCCATCCAGATGAACGGCATCCCACTGAAGTGCAAGAATCTCTTCTCTGCGCAGGCCCGCATATAAACCAAGCATTACGAATACATACGGTGGAAGCCCTCTGACTGCATCCAGCAGTCTTTCTACCTGTTCATCAGTCAGAGGGATTTTGTCTTTCTGTGGGACACCCCCACTCTTTGATTTCAGGTAAACCGTCGGGTTATCCTGAATCACTTTGCTTTCTTTTGCAGCAGCGAAAATACTCTTATAAAGTATATTGACCGATTTGTATACAGATGACGATTTCTTTGAAACCGGAACCAGAGCCAGGCGAATATCATCTGCCGTCACATCAGCCATATTCATGTGACCAAGCGGTTTGATAATGTGCCGCCTGACCTTTGACGTATAATCCGTCAGCGTAGTTTCTCTTATCTGCGCCGATTGAAGCAGCAACCATTTCTCACAGTAATCCTTCACCGTCGGTGATGATCTGCGAAATGTATTATCTTCAATCTGTTCTCTTGCTTCGAGAACCTTGTCATATAATTCCTCGCGAGTTCTGCCATATAAGGCCACCCGCTTGCCATCCGCATCCTCAATACGTGTACGGTAGTATTCCGTGCCGGCCATGACGACTGTGCCGTATTGAGGAATGGCATATCTTTTTCTTGCCATCTTCGACACCTCCAATTTTAGCTGATAAATTCATTATTACGGATTGTCAGCTACAACTCAACGATGTCGATTTTCACGGACTGCAGTCCGCTGCTTGCGAAATGTGGGAGTATTTTCCTTTGTCCTTGCGCGATGGGTACATCTGGCAATATACTCCTGTATCCCCACTTCGGTGAAATATACACAGCCATTATCCACATACTGAACATAGGTTATCAACCCTTCTGTTCTTGCATGATCCAGCGTATCCAGGCTGATTCCAAGCATTTCAGCAGCTTCCTTTCTCTTAATCAGTTTATCCATCTCCTGACTCACCTTCCTTTCGGCATTTGCCCTGTTTTCTTCTCTCTGCCTGTTCCGGAATGTAAT
>CAVFMZ010000182.1:0-3112 GCA_963623675.1 Firmicutes bacterium CAG:176
CTGGCAGGCATTGCTCCGGGATGAAGTAGCAGGACAGGTCATGGAACAGCGGGCAATCGTTCCGGTAAAAATTGCTCCACCAGCACCGGTTAATAACATTCCGGTAGATGCCGCGCTAGCGGAAATTCATATTCGGAAAGGTGAACTTTCAGTAGCTCTGCCGAGTTCTTTACCGACCGCATACATTCTGGAAATCATTAAGGGACTCTCCTAATGCTGGGGGATATTCGTCAGGCCAAAAATGTGTATATCGTCACCGGCTATACAGATATGAGAAAAGGCATACGAAGTCTGGTTCCATACGTTATGCAGAATTTCAAAATGGACCCGTATGAAAGTAGTCTGTTTCTATTCTGCGGTAAGAAGTGCGACAGATTAAAAGCACTCCTTTGGGAACCGGATGGGTTTGTTCTTTTGTATAAAGTTCTGGACAATGGCCGTTACCAATGGCCTCGGAATGAAAAAGAGGTCAAGGAACTGACGTGGGAACAGTTTACATGGCTCATGCAGGGTCTGAGCATTGAGCAGCCAAAAGCGATTCGTCCGGGTAAGCCGAAATTCTACGTGTAGTTTTCAACGGCACCACTATTTTTCGCGTAATATTCTGACCAAATGAACAGGTTTTTCTGCTGTGATTTTCTCCACTGCAATATCCTTGTATTTGCTGGAATTTCGCCCTTTTCTCCTGTATAATCTTCTTAAAGAACACAGAAGAAAGGCGGCAAAAATATGACAGCTATTGATCTGAGCACTCTGTCTCCGGAAGTTGCCGCCTACATTCGAGTTCTCGAAGAGAAAAATTCTACCCTCGAAGAGAAGAACCAAAAGCTGGAAGAGGAAAACCGTGCTCAGAAAGACGCTCTTGTTCGGATGCAGTCTTTGAATGAGCAGCTGGTTTGTCTGCGAAAGCGCATGTTCGGTCGTTCCAGTGAAAAAATCGAATATGTCGACTGCAAACAGCTCGACTTCTTTAATGAAGCTGAAACCTGCTGCGATGCAGCGGCACCAGAACCAGGCAAGACTGTTCCTGTAACAGCTCATACTCGGAAAGCAAAGCGAACAAAAGCTGAACTTACAGAAGGTCTGGAACACCAGAAGGTTCTCTGTGAATTGCCAGAGGAAGAACAGATCTGTGCCAAGTGTGGTACGAGGATGACGCCGATTGGCGAGAAGTACGTTCGGACAGAGCTTATTATTGTTCCCGCCAGAATTTCTGTAATTGATTATTATGTGGCAACGTACAAGTGTGTTCACTGTGAGAAAGAAGTAGGCGAAAGCTATATCGAGCAGGCAAAAGCACCCGTGCCCGTTATGAAGAAGAGCATGGCGGCCGCTTCTACCGTTGCCTACGTTATGCAGGAAAAGTTCCAGAAGGGCGTGCCTCTTTACCGGCAGGAGGAATACTGGAAAGGTCAAGGCGTTGACCTGCACCGGAACACAATGGCGAACTGGATTATTCGGAGTTCAAGGTGGTTTATCCCTCTGTGGGATGCTCTCCGAAATGAACTCCTCCGGTGTGACATTGTAAATGCTGACGAAACGGACTGCCATGTCTTAAAAGAGGATGGCCGTGAGTCAAAGCAAATGTCAAAGATGTGGGTGTTCTGCTCACCGGAAAAGAACATTGCACTGTACCAGTACAGACCCAGCCGTAAGGGACAGGTTGCCAAAGAGATGCTTGAGGGTTTCTCCGGCTACCTGCAGACCGACGGCTATTCGGGTTACAATGCAGTTGAGGATGTCACCCATGTTGGCTGCTGGGCACATGCGCGGCGGAAATGGGTAGATTGCTTTGTGGACAAGAAGCCTGTGGACGGGAGCAAATCTCAGAAAGCCTTTGAGTATGTCGAAAAGCTGTTTGCCCTCGACTTGCAATGGAAGGATCTGTCGCCGGAAGAACGTAAAGTACACCGCCGATCTGAACTGAAGCCTGTCATGGATGAGTATTGGGATTTCTTAAACAGCTTTGAAGCGGACAAAGACTCCAACCTTGGAAAAGCAAGAACTTACTCCCTGAACCAAAGGAAGGCGTTGGAAAGCGTTCTCATGGATGGACGGCTGACGCTTACAAACAATATTGCAGAGCGCACGGTAAAACCCTTTGTCATGTCCCGGAAGAACTTCTTGTTCTGCGACACTGCCAAGGGTGCTGATGCCAGTGCATTATGTTTCAGTATGATTGAGACTGCCAAGCGCAATGGGCTTGATCCATTTGGATATCTATTGTTTCTCTTACAGGAACTTCCGAAACTTGGTGAAACTCCGACAGAAGAACAACTTAAACGTCTCTTCCCGTGGTCGGATACGATTCCCGCATACTGCCATCTTACTTGATTTTTGAGCATCTCGGTTTCGAGGTGCTCTCTTTTTAGGCTTGACGGGGGCTTATTGACCGCTTACATATAAAGTGACAAACCCTCCTCCGAAACATCAACAGTATATGTATCTTTGTCCTGTTCGGATTCCTGTGCAGCCAGACGTTCTCTCAGGTCGTAGATTTCATCTCGCAAAGCATTATTTTCTTCGATCAGTGCTTCGATCGTCGCCGAATCCGACATCGACGCAGTTTCCGAAACGGATGCTGCTTCTGATACCGATGCACTTTCCGAAGCCGCCTTGCATCCGGCCAATACAGCGACCGTTGCGGCAATACTTGCCGTTTTTAAAAATTCACGACGTTTCATCCGTTCTCCTTAAATCACCATCGGCAAAGCATTGGTGTGCAGATCCGCGGCGGTAAGAAAAGCATTTCCATCACCGGAAATCGAAATATTAGCCCATGCACTTTCGCTCATCGGATAATAAACGTCCTGAAGATTTACGCACCCAGCAAATGCACTTCCTCCAATTTCGTTGACTGTCATCGGAATAAAAATCGCCTCCAACGATGTACAGTTCTGAAACGTCCAGTTTTGAATTTTAGTTATCGAACCCAAAATGTTCGCTTTTTTCAGCGAAGCGCATTTGTAAAAAGCATAAGTGTCAACAGCTGTAACATTTGCTGGAATCGAAATCCGCTCAAGATTTGTACATCCGCTAAATGCCTCTCCTCCAATTTGCGCCAGATTTTTTGGCAATGTTATCGTTTTTAGTGCTATGCACCCCTTAAACA
>CAVFMZ010000183.1:0-2985 GCA_963623675.1 Firmicutes bacterium CAG:176
TCAGATCGTCAATTGCAAGCAACATGGTAAATGACAGGGTTTCAACCGAGGTGGTCCGCAAAGTGCTGGGGCATGGCACCAAACATGCAATCCGCCATTATGCCCGATTAGATATTGAAAATATGCGGCTGTGTCCACTTGCTACGCCAGAACCAACCGGCGTTTTTGCAGAAATGCTTCTGTGGAAAGGTGGTGAACACCATGTTTAACAGCTCTTTTGCCAGGGAAATGACAGATTATCTTGAACTGCGGACCGCTGTGCTGTCCGCATCCTCCGTTTCAAATGACCGCCGAGTATTGCTGCTGTTAGATCAATATTTAGTCATTTCAGGCTTTCAGGGGAAAGAACTGACGGAAGATGTTTTGTCTGCATGGTCAAAAACTCTTTCAGGAAAAAGCAAAACGGTAAAAGAAAAACTGGTAGTAGTGCGTGGCTTTGGAAAATACCTGAATACACTCGGGCACCAGTCTTTCCTGCCAACGCTCCCTAAGGTTAAGTCGGACTATATCCCTTATATCTTTTCTGATGAGGAAATAGTGCGTATTTTTCATTATGCGGATAACCTGACTCCGCAGAATCCACGGTCTTGTAGCAGTTTCTTTCAGTTAAAGATCCCAATGGCGTTACGCATTCTTTACAGTTGCGGAACCCGGCTCCAAGAGACTATGTCACTCCAGCGTAAAGATATTGATTTCAAAAACAGAACCCTTTTCCTGAAAAAGACTAAATTTTCTAAGGAGCGTGTTATCCCAGTGCACGAATCCCTCATTGCGGTCATGGAGAGATACTGCCTGACATTGGGCATCATGTACGAACCGGAAGCATTTCTTTTTCCGGGACGTAAAGAGGGAAGCCATTATACGACCCGCCAGATGGATTCATGGTTTTCAGAAATCCTGAAACTGGCAGACATTGACCAGCGTGAGCGAGACCGCTATGAGCGTGGCGCCTGTCTGCACTGTTTCCGACATCTGTTTGTCTTAAAATCCATGCAGCAGCTTGAGGCTGCCGGACATTCTGTTGATATGAATGATTTACTCCTTCCGACATACCTCGGGCATGAATGTCTGCTTGATACCGATAAATATATGCGGTTTTCAGGGACTCAAGTTCCAGGGGTGCTCGATGCCTTCGAATCTTTTACCTCTGGTTTGATCCCGGATGTGGAGGTGCCTTATGAAGAAGAATGATTCTAAAAATGAATTTATCTCCTTGCTTGGGAGATTCTTTACGGAGTATCTGCCGGTTTCCGTGAATGCAAGTCCGAATACCATTGCTTCTTATAAGTGTGCATTCCGACTGCTGTTTCAATATCTGAATGAAGAAACAGACATCAAGATCGGGCATATCACATTTAAGGCATTGGATTTTGAACTGCTGACAAAATATTTTGACTGGCTGATAACCACGAGGCAAAACAGCAGAACAACGGCAAAACAGCGTCTGGCTGCGCTCGCTTCTTTTGCGGATTATTCCGAAAGCAGAAATCTGGAAGCCGGTTATATTTTTAAGAACAGCCTCAAGAAGATTTCGAAGAAAACATTCCGTAAGGTAAAAGGAAAGCAACGCTGTTCTTTCACCCGAAGAGAATTGGAAATCCTGTTTTCTCTTCCAGATACAACAGAAAAACTGGGTTGGAGAGACCTTGTCCTTCTGTGTGTAATGTATTCCAGCGGAGCGCGTGCACAGGAAATTTGTGATCTTACCGTTAAGGACGTAACCCACGATGAAAAAGGCAATGCACTTCTTACACTTGTTGGTAAAGGCGAAAAAGCCAGACGGGTAAAGATAACTTCCAGTGCAACACAGCTTTTGGATAAATACATTGCATCACGCAAAATCAGCACAGAACTGAACAGGCATGTATTCCCCAGTCAGAGGAACGAGCACCTGTCAGTAGCCGCAGTCGAGGAAATTTATGAAAAATATACCAAAAGAGCCAAGGCAGAACATCCTGAACTGTTTTGCCACGGCCCTTACACGCCTCATGTTATGAGGCACACAACAGCGACACATCTCATCGAATCCGGGGTGCCGTTGGCGATTGTAAAAAACATCCTCGGACACACATCAATACAAACAACACAGATTTATCTGGATATATCCCAGCAGACAGTTGACCGTTCGATGGAAAAGTGGAACGAAAAATGGTTTTCAAAGAATAATCCAGATGAAACTGCACTGCCCCAGGAAGAAGAAAGTATTCCGGCTTTTCTGAAATAGCAGTGTATTATTATTCGAGGAGGATGGAGGGTTTTCTTATATTTCAAGAGGATTGCCATTCTCCTTGAATAACGTAACTCACTTAATTAACCAAGTTATCTGACATGTCAGATAATTTTGTTGTCATTAGTTTATAAAGGTCTGTATTCTTTGGGAACGTATTCTCAAATGGTACGATATTTCCAGAGCAACGAATCAGACCACTGCCGACCGATACATTTGTAATATAGGACAGTTGGTTTTCGGAAATATTCAAAAGAGCTGCCAATTCTTCCCTGTCTGTACTTGCCTGATTCAAAAGAATCAAAAACTCACTGTTTGCCAACATTAGTCTTGCAGTGTCCGATTTCAGAAGTTCCTCAACATTTTGGGTTAAACCTGTCACAAATCCATTGTATTTTCTGATTCTCTTGTACAGTCGGTAGAAGAAATTTGCACTGTATTCATAGCGGAATAACAGATAGAACTCATCGGCAAATATCCATGTCGTTTTTCCTTCTTTCCAGTTCTGAATTACCCTGTTGAAAATACTGTCTAAGGTAACCAGCATTCCAAGAGGCATAAGCTGTTCCCCCAGTTCCCGGATATCGTAATCCATGATCCTGTTCTTCTTATTCACATTAGTCGGCTGTGCAAAGGTGTTCAGACTTCCATTGATAAAAAGTTCGGAGGACAGCGCAAGTCCCCTTGCCTCTTCTTCCGGCTGTAACATCAGCTGTCGATACATATCTTTCAGTGTCGGAACTTCTCCGGTATAACCA
>CAVFMZ010000184.1:0-2907 GCA_963623675.1 Firmicutes bacterium CAG:176
TTTCATGTCTTCTCTGCTCACCGGCAGGAACCCATGTTTCATATATGTTATCCTTTCATGCCGCTTAAGAAATGCCAAGCAGCTCTCTTTCTTTTTCATTTAACGGACGATACTCGCCCGGAGCAAGCGTTTCATCCAGGGAAACTGCCCCCATAGACAGCCTCTTTAAATAAGTCACTTTGCAGCCAACCGCTTCAAACATTCGTTTTACCTGATGAAATCTTCCCTCATGAATGGTAATCCGGATTTCACTGGTCTCCGGACCGGATGAGAGAATCTCCAGCACCGCCGGTAACGTCTTTTTCTCATCGCCGATATCCAGTCCCTCCCGGAACTGTTCTTGGTTTTCCGTTACTGTTCCATCAATCTTCGCATAGTAAGTCTTGTCCACATGCTTCCGCGGAGATAACAGTCGATGAGCCAGATCTCCGTCATCTGTGAGCAGCAGAAATCCTTCCGTATCTTTGTCAAGCCGTCCCACCGGGAAAATGCCATCTCTTTTATCTTCTGACTTCAGAAGATCCAGCACCGTCTTCTCCCGCTTATCTTCTGTGGCCGACACCACTCCTGCCGGTTTGTGAAGCATGTAATAAACATATTTTTCATAGGAAGCAGTTTTTCCCTGACAGGTCACCTGGTCCTGATGCTCATCAATTTTCTGCTCCGGCTTTTTCGCCACTGCGCCGTTTACCGTTACCTGCCCCTTTTTCAGCAGTTCCTTGACCTGACTGCGGGTTCCGAACCCCGTCTCACACAGGAATTTATCCAGACGCATCATGCGTTCATCCTCCATCCGGAGAAATATTTATTCCGAAGCGTGCCACGGATCAGCTTGCCCCAGCCCAGCGGATATCCATCCACGCAGACCAGCTGCCATCCCGCATCACGGGTACTCTCGCCATCCTCGATCTCAATAGTCTCACCCTTCAGATAGCGTATAATCCGTTCATCCGATGCAGGCAGATCAATCACGGAAGCATATTCCTTTTTCTTTAATACCATGGCAAATGCCTGGCTCGGTTCAAACCGTTTCTTCAGAAGTTCTCCCATGTAAAGACCGGAACGCAGGAACCGGAGTCCTTTGCATCCCTTTAATCCCTCCGGCATAAGAAATACTTTCGTATCCTTCACCTGAATCTGCGATTTATCCATCGGCATGGAGACATCCTTTAAGAAATCCTCCAGCTCCGCCGGAAACTTCGCAGGCTTTGCTGCGCCTTCCATGGCATTTGGTGTCCGCTCACCCTCTTTTGTGAGCAGCGCCAGAAAATGTCCCTCGCCATCGATCTTATGCGGGAACAGACGCACGCAGCGCTCCAGCGGAAAACTGCTTCCTACCAGTTCCGGTTTGCCCGGACAGAATCCTTCGCACCAGGGAATCTCTTCCAGATGGAACTCCGGATGATTAGAGAGGAAATAATCCATGCTGCCCTCATTTTCCAGTTTAGAAAATGTACAGGTAGAATACAGCATGGTTCCGCCCGGCTTTAAGAGATTGGCTGCCTGATCCAGAATCTCCCGCTGCATTTTGGAGAAAACTTCCGGACCCTGACGCTCCCACGCCGGGATCATATGCGCCTGTTTCCGGAACATCCCCTCGCCGGAACAGGGCGCGTCGATAAGAATTTTATCAAAATATTCATGGAAATACCGATCCAGCTTGTCTCCCATCTCACTGGTCACAAGGATATTCGGAAGACCAAATACTTCCAGATTTTTCAGAAGCGCTTTCGTCCGGGAAGCACTGGCGTCATTTGCCACCAGAAGTCCTGTATGATTAAGCTTTGCTCCCAATTCTGTCGCCTTTCCTCCTGGTGCCGCACAGAGGTCAAGCACCCGCTCTCCTTCCTCAATGGGAAGCACACTGGCAGGCGTCATGGCACTTGGCTCCTGAATATAATAAAGACCTGCATAATAATAAGGATGCTTCGTCGGCGCATCCTCTTCCGTGTAGTAGTAACCATTTGGCGTCCACGGAACTCTGCGAAGACTCTTAAACGGATTGATCCGCTCAAATTCCTCCACAGAAATCTTGGACGTATTCACTCTCAGGCCCGTAAACTTCGGCTTCTCATAACTTTCCAGATACTCGTCCAGCTCCGACCCTAAGATTTCTCTCATATTTTCAATAAATGACTGGGGAAGATTCATTCCTGCTGCCTCATTCTTTCTGAATAGATCTCTATATTTACACTTTTCCGTCCATATCGATACATACTGTCGGAAACTATCATAATATTATAGGGGATTTTTCCCTGAAAAGCAATACAGAGTCGGCTGTGCTGGCAACCGGCTCTGTAAATTTGCCTGGGCATATGAAACGTCAACTCATGATCCTGCCCAGACACTATTTTGGATTTTTTATTGGTCTCCCAACGCATCTGCCCGTTTGCAGCGTTTCTCCTGCAAATATTGAAAATTTTCTTCAAAATATGGAGGTTCTGTGGGCGATATCATCTATTACTACGCTATATGCCCGAGAAATGTTTTGATTATAATTTGTAGCTCCATAGGAGGTTGGTCTTCCACCGATTTCTGACACCTAATCCGGTAAATCTTTTCAATTCACAGCCTCATGCGAGGCTGACCTCTGTTTTACAAAATTCTTCCTAAGTATGGTGTTTTTCAATTCACAGCCTCATGCGAGGCTGACCCGTTGAGTTTCCAGTCAAATACATCAACCATGGTTTTTCAATTCACAGCCTCATGCGAGGCTGACCCACCGTATTCCATCGCACGTAATGACGGGGAGCCCTTTCAATTCACAGCCTCATATGAGGCTGACCCGGTACTCCCTGTCTTTCTCTAAGCAGATTGAGCCTTTCAACTCACAGCCTCATATGAGGCTGACCCCGGACTGGCACCCGTATATCCAAATGTCACAATTCCCTGAAGATTATGTAATGG
>CAVFMZ010000185.1:0-2834 GCA_963623675.1 Firmicutes bacterium CAG:176
ACGATCCAGTATTCCCGCACACCGGCACTCATATATTTGTCAACTTTCTTTGAATAGTCTCGTTTACGGCTGGAGGGGGAGACAATTTCGATGCAGAAATCAGGTGCGCCGTAGACTCCCTTTTCTACAATTCTGTCCTTCTGGCAGATCACAGAAATATCAGGCTGGATCATGGTACGGTTATCGCAGTCCAGCTGAACGTCAAGTGGAGCAGGAAGAACCTTACAGGAACCTTTATTGCTATGAATATAGAATTTGATTTCATAAAGTAATTCTGAAATCAGCTCCTGATGGACAAACGAAGGTGCTTCCAGAAAGATCAATTCTCCGTCGATCAACTCTGCGCGGACATCATCAGGAAGTGCATAGTAATCATCCAGTGTGTAGTCACCATGCTTTTTGGGAGTAACTGCATATGCGGGAAGCGCTTCTCCGATTCGATCAGCAGATGAATAATTGCTGTCCGGAACAGAAAGAACACGATTTAAGGCGTCTAAAGTATCATATCGGGGAGATTTTGTTTCACCATTTAAAATTTTATTAATGGTACCGACAGGCACACCAGACAGTCGTGAAAGCTGTTCTGTTGTCATACCGAGTTCAGATTTTTTCTTTTTCAATTCATCATATAATGCTGCCATACGTTCATCCTCCTGTTAGTTTTAATTGCTTAAATAGATACTTATAGTATATATTCTAGATGCGTAAAAGTCAATATAAATATCCAAAAAGTAGTAAACAACCGAAAACGGTTAAATATGAGTTTCGCAAGTTTTCCTTGCACAAACGGGAAAGATTCGGTACTCTTATAGGGAATCATTTTGAAAACCAACGGAGGATTTATCATGGACAACCTGACAGGACGCAATGTAGGCAAGACCTGCCGTACTCATTACAGAGGAACTTTTAACGATGGAACCCAGTTTGACTCATCTTATGACCGCGGCGAGCCACTGGAGTTTGTATGTGGCGCAGGCCAGATGATCAAAGGCTATGACGCAGCAGTGGCAGATATGGAAGTCGGCGAGGTGAAAGAGATTCACCTGATGCCGGAAGAGGCATATGGCATGCCGAACCCGGATGCCATCTTCGAGATGGAGATCGCAAAGCTTCCGGGATCTGAAGATCTGGAAGTAGGACAGCAGGTATATCTGACCAATCAGATGGGTCAGCCGTTCCCGGTAAAAGTAACCGCAAAGGATGAAGTGAACATTACCTTTGATGCTAACCATGAGATGGCAGGAAAAGAGCTGAATTTCAAGATTGAGCTGGTAGAAGTAAAATAAGAGAGCAAAAGAGAAGACCTTCCGTTAAAAACAGAAGGCCTTCTTTTTTATTTCCATTTACGTATTTGCCGCACATAAAGGGCAACGCCCAGTCCGCCGCTGATGATTTCCGAAATGGGAAATGCATACCAGGTCAAGGAAAGTCCCAGCAGGGACAGCGCCCAGAAGATGGGAGCCAGGCAGATAATCTGCCGCACGATGGACAGAACGGCGCTTGCCACAGACTGTCCGATAGCCTGGAAAAATACCGGAGACAAAAGGGACAGTACCGCAGGCAGGAAACTGAGACCGATGATCCGGAAGGCCGGAATTCCGATGTCAAATACTTCCGCTTTACTGGAAAAGATTCCAAGAAGCGGTCCGGGAATCACTTCAAAGCAAAATACTGCCAGCAACATAAAAATAAACGAGAACAGAACTGCATCTTTCATAATGGCCTCGCAGCGTTTGTATTTTCCGGAAGCAAAATTATAGCTCAGGACCGGCACCATACAGGTCTCCAGTCCGAAGAGCGGGATGAAGAAGAATGTCTGCATCTTATAATAAAGACCAAGAACGGTGACCGCATCGTCGGAAAATCCTGCCAGAATGATATTAAGCGCTACAATGTAGACCGTGTAAAGGGCCTGCATAAGAATGGAAGGATAACCAAGCTGATAGATCTGTTTTGCCAGAACCAGTATCCGGTGCATGGCAGGCGGGCGGCGGAAACCACGGCATCCGGTAATGACGGCGGCAGCAATCTGGCCGCATACGGTAGCAATGGCAGCTCCGGCCACACCCAGAGATGGCAGGCCAAACAGACCGAAGATCAGAATAGGATCCAGCACAATATTGGTCAGTGCGCCGACCACCTGTGCCACCATGGGGCGCATCATATTGCCCTTTGCCTGCAACACTTTTGTCCAGATACCTTCCAGGAAAGTGCCAAGGCTTCCGGCACAGACAATGGTTCCGTAAATGACGCCGTACTGGATGGCGTCTGCAGATTTTGCAGAGGTCGCCACATAGAACCGCATGGCGCTGACGGAGATCACGGCAAAGAGAAGCCAGGTAAAGAAGGACAGAACCATACCGGTTCCGGCAGCTTCATTTGCTTCTTGTTCTCTCTGCTGTGCGAAGAGCTTTGCCATCAGCGTATTGACGCCCACGCCTGTTCCCACGGCCAGAGCTGTGATAATCAGCTGCAACGGAAAGATAACCGAGAGGGCAGTCAGCCCCGCAGAGGAATATTTTCCCACAAAATAGCTGTCCACAATATTATAAAGAGCCTGTATCAGCTGGGCAAACATGACCGGAGGCGCCAGCTTAAGCAGGATTTTCCATACCTTTTCCGTACCGAAGGCACTGTAATCAGAAGAATGTCTGTTCATAAAAATTTGTCCTTTCTCTTGTGATAGTATAGACATCCTGAAAAATCCTGTCAAGAAACAGTCTTTTCGGAAACACAGACCTGTGGTAAGATACAACATAGAGAGCATTTCAGGAGGAGTAAGTTTGAAACAAGTAAGTAGAAAACAGCCACGAATAAAGGGCATAGCAAACAAA
>CAVFMZ010000186.1:0-2807 GCA_963623675.1 Firmicutes bacterium CAG:176
GCTCTGAATAAAAATTCAAGAATGATTTTTGAAAACGATTTAATCAGCGGTTCCCAAGCGAAAATTGTGATTAACTAACATCTTATTATAAGGAGGAACTAACAATGCCGAGAAAAGGTGCTGTTCCGAAACGTGACGTGCTGCCGGATCCCGTGTATGGAAACAAGACAGTCACTCGTTTCATCAATAAAGTAATGCTTGACGGCAAGAAGGGTGTCGCAGAATCCATCGTTTATGGTGCATTCGATATCTGCCATAGCAAACTGAATAAAGAACCGATCGAAATTTTCGAACAGGCTCTCAATAATGTAATGCCGGTCCTCGAAGTACGTGCTCGCCGTGTAGGCGGTGCAAACTACCAGGTGCCGGTAGAAGTCAGAGCAGATCGCCGTCTGACTTTGGGTATCCGCTGGATGGTCAACTATGCCCGTCTGCGCAGCGAACGTACCATGGAAGAACGTCTGGCAGGCGAACTGATGGACGCTTTCAATAACACCGGTGCCGCTGTTAAGAAGAAGGAAGATACCCATAAAATGGCTGAAGCAAACAAAGCTTTCGCTCATTATCGTTGGTAATTTTAATAAGGAGAGAAAATCGTGGGCAGAGAATTTCCGCTTGAAAAAACAAGAAACATCGGCATCATGGCACACATCGATGCAGGTAAGACCACAACCACGGAACGTATCCTGTATTATACCGGCGTAAACCATAAAATCGGTGAAGTTCATGATGGCGCAGCTACCATGGACTGGATGGCTCAGGAACAGGAACGCGGCATCACCATTACCTCTGCTGCTACCACCTGCCACTGGAAAGGCTACCGCGTAAACATCATCGATACCCCAGGGCACGTAGACTTCACTGTAGAAGTTGAACGTTCTCTGCGCGTACTCGATGGCTCCGTCGCTGTATTCAGTGCAAAAGACGGCGTACAGACCCAGTCTGAAACCGTTTGGAGACAGGCAGACCACTACCGCGTACCCCGTATCGCATTCATCAACAAGATGGATACCATCGGCGCAGACTTCCTCCATGCTGTAGCAACCATGGACACCCGTCTGCACGCAAGAGCTATCCCGATGCAGCTTCCTATTGGCAAGCAGGATACCTTCAAAGGCATCATCGACCTCTTGACAAGAGAAGCTGAAATCTACGACAGTGACGACGGAAAAGAATACCATGTAGAAGGTGTTCCGGAAGAACTCGCTGATCAGGTAGAAGAACTCCGCGAACAGATCATCGAAACCGCCGCTGAAGGCAGCGATGAACTGATGGAAAAATACCTCGAAGGTGAAGAACTCTCCATGGAAGAAGTGAAAGCTTCTCTCCGTCAGCAGGTTCTTGACTGCAAACTCTTCCCGGTATTCTGCGGATCCGCATACAAAAACAAAGGTATTCAGATGCTGCTTGACGCAGTTCTCGATTACCTCCCGTCCCCGCTCGATATTCCTCCGGTTAAGGGCACCACTCTTAACGGCGATGAAGAAATCGAACGTCCGGTAGATGACACTGCACCTCTCGCAGCTCTGGCATTCAAGATCATGGCTGACCCATTCGTTGGTAAACTGGCTTACTTCCGCATTTACTCCGGTAAGATGGACCAGGGCACCTACGTTCTGAACTCCACCAAAGGAAAGAAAGAACGCGTTGGCCGTATCCTCCAGATGCATGCAAATCAGCGTCATGAAATCGATGTAGCATACACCGGCGATATCGCTGCAGCTGTAGGCTTCAAAGATGTAACCACCGGCGATACCCTTTGCGATATCGAAAACCCGATCATCCTCGAAAAGATGGAATTCCCGGAACCGGTTATTTCCGTTGCTGTTGAACCGAAGACCAAAGCTGACCAGGAAAAAATGGGCAATGCGCTCCAGAGACTGGCAGAAGAAGATCCGACCTTCAGAGTACACACTGATCCGGAATCCAACCAGACCATCATTTCCGGCATGGGCGAACTCCACCTGGACATCATCGTCGATCGTATGAGACGTGAATTCAACGTGGAATGCACCGTAGGCAAACCGCAGGTTGCTTACCGCGAAACCATCCGTAAGTCTGTTGAATCCGAAGGTAAATTCGTTCGCCAGACCGGCGGTCATGGTCAGTACGGTCACTGCTGGCTGCGCCTCGAACCGCAGGAAGCTGGTAAAGGCTTTGAATTCGCAAATGAAGTCGTTGGCGGCGTCATTCCGAAAGAATTCATCAACCCGATCCAGGCCGGCGTTGAAGCAGCTCTCGAAGACGGCGTAGTTGCAGGCTATCCGATGGTAGACGTTAAGGTTACCGTATATGACGGTTCTTACCATGATGTCGACTCCTCCGAAATGGCCTTCAAAGTTGCCGGCTCCATGGCATTCAAAGACGGCGCTAAGAAAGCTGATCCGGTTCTCCTCGAACCATACATGGCTGTAGAAGTAGACGTTCCGGAAGATTACATGGGCGACGTTATCGGTGGCCTGAACTCCCGTCGTGGACGTATCGAAGGCATGGAAACCGAAAACGGCGAATCCAGAATCAAAGGCTTCGTACCGCTTTCCGAAATGTTCGGCTACGCTACCGCTCTCCGCAGCTCCACCCAGGGCCGCGGTACCTTCACCATGACATTCGATCATTATGAAGAAGTTCCGAAGGCTATTTCTCAGCAGATCACTGAAGAAAGACTCGGAAAGAAATAATTTTATAAGGAGATATCAAAATGGCAAAAGCTCATTACGAAAGAACCAAGCCGCATGTTAACATCGGCACCATTGGCCACGTCGATCATGGTAAAACTACCCTGACCGCTGCTATCACCAAAGTTCTCG
>CAVFMZ010000187.1:0-2662 GCA_963623675.1 Firmicutes bacterium CAG:176
TCATACTGCAGCATCAGAAACAGCAGCGCCGGCATAACGATGTTAAACAGCGGAAGTTACTGTTCAGACGTGCGCATAAGTCATTGTAAAAAATGACGAAAATTATTTTTTTGTTTTAGTGGAAAACATTTCCTGGTCAGCAAAGTCATGTTGATGGCTTTGCTGACTCTTTCTTTTTTTGAATGTTATCCACATTTCACTATTATATAAAGCCTACAAATATCTGACCCTGGGAATTTCCTGCATTCACGGATCTCCGATTTTCTTAGTTATCCACAGTCATTTTGCCAGATGGTCTATTTTCACCAGTTCGCTTTTTGCTGTTGTTTTTGTTATACTCTATATATAGAAAGCGAGGTTACACTATGGAAAAGAAAGATATTGACCAGCTTGCCATTCGTGATGAACTTATCCTCGGGCTGCAGCGTGAAAATGCAGCACAGGCAAAAGTAATCAAGCTTCAGACAGAAATGATCCACACAATGCAGCAATACTGTGATGAACTCCAAAAAGTACTGGATGATTTCACTAACATTGACCCAGACCCAGAAGGATAAAGATATGAACGCAGCTTTCGAATACATCACGGCTCTTGAATACCGCATAAAAGCACAGAAAAATGAACTGGATAAATTTAAGTCCGGCGAAAAATATCTCACAATGCAGGAAGACTCCAGAAAAATTATCCGTTCTTTGGAGCGGAGGATTAAAGAGCGTGACCAGGAAATCTACAGGTCCCATCAGGAGACAATCCGTGTCCGTAAATACTGGTTTGAAGTATTCGAAGATATGCAGAAAGAACATGCACGGGAAGTTGCTAAGCTACAGGCAGAGAAAAAGGAACTTGAGCATCGTGCTCTAAGGGCAGAGCGAAAATGCGGGGAACTTTCTGATAAGAAAAAAGAACTGCTCCATAAACTGTATGATGCCCTGACGCAGCTGGAAGATGAAAAAGGGAAAAACCAGAAATTAACAGCCCAGATGAACCGGGATTATGAAAACTCATCCATACCTTCTTCAAAATCCAGGGTTCCCAAAAAGATTGCAAACAGCCGGGAAAAAACAGGAAGGAAACCCGGCGGGCAGCCGGGACATAAAGGCCACTGCCGTAAGAAACAGGTACCCACACAACCAGTAGTCCTCCTTCCACCTCCAGAAGAGGTTCTTAAAGACAGCGCATTTAAAAAGACCGCAAGAGCCATTGTGAAACAAATGGTAGGTATCCGTATGGTACTGGATGTGACGGAATATCATGCGGATGTTTATTACAACAGCCAGACTGGAGAACGTGTACACGCCGCATTTCCACAAGGCGTTGTGAACGATGTGAATTATGATGGCAGTATCCGGGCATTTCTGTTCCTTTTAAACAATGACTGCTGTACCTCTATTGATAAAAGCAGAAAATTCCTGTCAGACCTGACGGGTGGAAAACTGAATATTTCAAAAGGCATGATAAGCACGCTCAGCAGGGAGTTTGCCTCAAAAACTGAGAGCGAGCGTAAGTCTGCCTATGCAGATATGCTGCTTTCCCCTGTTCTGCTTACAGACTGTACCACAGCGAAAGAAAACGGAAAGACCTGTCAGGTATATGTCTGTGCGACACCGGATGGGAAAGCCCTGTACTTTGCCCGCGAGAAAAAAGGGCACGAAGGAGTAAAAGGCACCGTTACAGAAGATTACCAGGGGATCCTTGTCCATGACCATGATATCACCTTTTATAGTTATGGAGGGGATCACCAGGAATGCCTTGCCCATGTGCTGCGTTACTTAAAAGACAGCATGGACAATGAGCCGGACCGTACCTGGAACAAAGAAATGCGCTCACTGGTACAGGAAATGATCCATTTCCAGAAAGGTTTTCAGCCTCCGGAGGATCCAGACCCGGAAAAAGTTTCCGGGTTTGAAGAAAGATACCGAAAAATACTGGAAACCGCCCAAAAAGAATATGGGGAGGTTCCGGCAAACGATTATTACAGGGACGGGTATAATTTATTCCTGCGGATGGAGAAATATATGCAGAATCATCTGTTGTTCCTGCATAATTCCAGGGTACCTGCCACTAATAACGGAGCGGAACGGCTTCTAAGGAATTATAAGCGAAAACAGGCGCAGGCCGTGACATTTAGGAGTTTCGAAAGTATCGATCATCTCTGCCAATGCATGAGCATGCTTGTTTTGATGCGCTTGGAAGAACCGACGAATATATTTGACAGAGTATCCAGAATATTTGGATGAGAAAACCGATGGCTTTGACTGTTATCAGTCTACACCATCGGTTTTCTCAAGTCCAGTTGACCTCTGAACAGTAACGATTTACCAAGAGAATTTGCTGTTTTTTGGAAGAATAACCTTGACTAATGAAGGATAAATCTATAAAATGGTTATGTGCGTAGAAAACATACATTTTTTATGTTTTAAAGAACAATAATTAGGAGGAAAATGTAAAATGGCAAAATGGGTTTACATGTTTACAGAAGGTAACGCAACCATGAGAAACCTTCTGGGTGGTAAAGGTGCCAACCTTGCTGAAATGACAAACCTTGGTCTTCCTGTACCGCAGGGCTTCACAATCACAACAGAAGCTTGTACTCAGTACTATGAAGACGGAAGACAGATCAATGATGAGATCATGGCTCAGATCATGGAAGCAATCACCAAA
>CAVFMZ010000188.1:0-2635 GCA_963623675.1 Firmicutes bacterium CAG:176
AATACCTAAGGAAAGTATCATATTCAGAGCAGTAAAAAAAGCAGATCTTTTCAAAAAATGAAATCTGCTCTGAATATGATTCTTTCCGATTGTACCAGGGAGCGGGATTTTAGTCGCAGACTGTATGGGGATTGTATTTCTTCCAGAAATCCCTAAAAAGGGAATTGTGCCAGGATGTAATGTAGAACAAAGTAATTTTTTCTTGAAGTCCTGCTTCGGAGACATACTTTACAGACCTCCCGATGGCAGGTCTTGAAAAACATATGGGAAACAGCATATCAGGAAGGTGCAACATAACATCTTCCCAGTTGCTTCATGGCAGGATGCTTACATGCCGGGCACAGACAGATATCAAATTTCCAGATAGCTTTTAAGAGTTCTGCTATGCTCAATCCAGAGTAACGCTGCTTAAAACGCTGACCGTTTTGAAGCCGAAAGATGACCCTGAGGTTTTTGCGCTTCATCCGATTATTCAGGAAACCATAGTACCGGATCTTCTGAAAACCGGAAGGAAGTACGTGTATCAGATAACGCCGGATAAACTCCGTGTGTGTAAGGGTGATGTGGCGTTTCGGGTCTCCCGGCTTTTTGCCCCTGGCAGAGAAAGTTACCTCTGTTTCTGCAATGTCAAGGATTCTGCTGTTAGAGATAGCGATTTTATGTGTATAGCGGCCAAGATATTCGATGGCATTGCCAAAACCATTAAAAGTTTTCTTAATATAGGGACACCAATCCTTTTCATAGAGTATATTTTGTAATTCTTTCCAGTAGTAAGAGTTCCGTAGGGTTTCACAGGAAGAAGAAAACACAAGGGAATCATTTTCATAAAGTGAAGAAAGTCCTGCCAGATACTTTCCCTTAAATTTATCCCTCAGGACACCAACAGGGATAAAAAAGCTATCGGAGGATCTACGGAGTTTCCCATCAGAGGTAAGCCCGCCGCCGGAGATAATACAATGCATATGTACATGGTATCCAAGTTCCTGATTCCAGGTATGGAGAACCTGGATGATTCCAGGTGTGGCACCGAGCCATTTTTTATCAGAAGCCAATTCCAGAAGTGTTTCGGCGCAGCATCTGTGAAGAAGGCTGTACAGGAGCTTCTGATTGCAGTAAACGAGTGAGTTCAGCTCATGAGGAAGTGTAAAGACCACATGAAAATAGGGTGTATTGATAACTTCAGCCCTACGTTCATCCACCCAGATTTCTTTAAGGACAGCCTGACAGTTTGGGCAGTTACGGTTACGGCAGGAATTATTATGGATCTCCATATGTCCACAGTCTGTACACTGACTTACATTGACTCCAAGTTTGCCAGATTTACAGTTCAGAATAGCATGTGCAGCTTTTCTTTGAACATCGGACTGGAAATGATTCTGGCTGCAGTAATCCCCATAGGATTGCACAAATATTTTTCGGATCTTATAATCACCCATGACATTCACCTGCCAGAAGATCAAAGGGGCTGACTGCACTGCGGATGGTATTACAGGAGAGATGGACATAGAGTGTGGTGGAACTTAAGGACTTATGTCCCATGAGTGCTTTAATGGTGAGCAAGTCAGTACCATTTTCATACAGATGAGTGCCAAAGGCATGACGAAAAGAATGGCAAGTGAGACGCTGTTCCCAGCCAAGGCGCCTTTCATGTGCATGGATGTGCCTGGAGAGAAAGAAAGTATCAATGGGACGATCTTCCCCGTTCTGCTTTGGAAAGAGAAATCCCCGCGGTCTTCCGCAAGTAAACCAGTACTGCGTAAGAAGATCCAGGGCATGCTTCGAGAGAATGGCATATCGGTCACCCCGGTTTTTTGAATGCGTGATGTGAATGCGCATATTTCTGCGGTCGATATCTTCATAGCGTAGACGGCATACCTCACCGATGCGCAGACCGGAGGAATACATAAGAATGAGCATGGTTTTCTGCTTTAAGCCGGGCATGGTGGAAATAAACTTCCAGGTTTCAGCTTTAGAGGGGACATAGGGAAGATACTCATCAAACCTGCGCATAGGAAGCTGAGTATCATCCCATGGCCGATGAAGTACATACAGGGTAAAAAAGCGGAGCTGGGAAATGGCACAGTTGATAGTCCGGTCAGAAAGATTTCGGGATTTCTGGAGCCAATTAATATAATCCCGAAGTTCCTGCCAGGAAACCGTTTCAGGTGCTTTTTGAAGGATATGGGAAAGGTAATCCAGATAAGCACGGATGTAAGTGCAGTAACTTTTAAGAGTACGGTCTGTAAGACCACGGAGGGAAATCATTTCCCGATAAGAATTAAGGTATTTATCCATAATAAAATCTCCTTTGAAATGTAATAAAAGCAATGGTTACATTTCATAAGAGGTGGAGGACGGATAAAAAAATAAGATATGTAGTTGTCGAGATAGCAAAACAATGATAAACTAAGCATAGCAGTTGGCGGTTTATGTTTATTTTTGTGATATGGGTATCTCAACAATACAACATAAATTCAAAAACTGCTATTTTTTTCTAAAAGTAGCAAATTTATTGTACCTGGACTGACCGTCGCGCTAGCGACTTGGTACAATTAGTAGAAGAATAAGTTTCTCTTTTCGTATCTGATCTGTACAGTACAAAAGGAGAGATGATATGGAAGCAAAAACAAGAGAT
>CAVFMZ010000189.1:0-2576 GCA_963623675.1 Firmicutes bacterium CAG:176
ACCTCCACCAGCGTGAAGCCGCCTCGTCTATTCTTCATCTGCAAAAATCTCCTCCATTGCTGCCTCATCAATCCAAAATCCTGAAACAGAACGTCCGGCGTTACTCGCCGTTGCTTTCCTATAATATCCGGGTTCCACGAATTCTTCCCCGCCGATCTCCAGATGGATCTCTGCGGCTGTTCCATATTCCGCGCCTCCCGCCGCGCATTCCAGGCTGACTGCCGCCGCTGAAAGTTCCCGGCTCCTCTGGATCACGCGGGAATACCCGGAAACACAGGAGAAAACTGCCCTTGACGCCAGTATCAGAATGAAGAATGCCGCCATCACTTCCACTAATGTCATGCCATTATGGTCCAAAGGCCCGTTCTTTCTCTTTCTCATAACTCATCCTCCGTTTCCTCTTCCCGCTCCGCATTGGATGGTGTATACACGGATAACCGTTCCTTTTTCAACACGATCGACGCACTTTCTTTCTGATTTCCCGCCGAACACTCCGCTCGCAATACGAGACCGGAGCCATCCTCATTCCAGAAAGCTGACACGGTCGTTTCGATTTTCTCCGGCTCTTCGTCACCGTTATCTGCCCAGATCACAGCATCTGTCTTCGGAAGTCCGTGGTCTGAAACGAGTTTTTCGATCATATCCGATGACTCTTCCCTAAGGAAGCGCTGATTAATTGGCCATATTCCTCTCACCAGTAAGTCCCAAAACAATTTTTTTGATATTCGGCTTCTATGGTGGTCGGAAATCATGAAAATCTCCGAGATATGACCCATAATCTGGCTCTTTGTTTCGTTTTTCTGACCCCTTTTCGGGAAAATGGGCGCAGTTATCCCATGGTAAATTCTGCAGCCCTGCCAGCTCTGGCGCACATGATCATATTGGCGCTGGCAAATAGTACATTGAAACGATTGAAATTCTTGGCAAGTCCACGGTACACGACCTTCGCATACCCGAATTGCCGCTTCACTATAAGGAACGGATGCTCCACTTTGCAGCGTACTGACGACTTCCGGTTTTCTATCTGCTTTTCCCAGTTGATACCGTTGTAATCTGAAGAAGTTTTCATGCTGCTGGGACGCATACAGGTGCGATATTCAATTTTCGACAGATGCTCATCCGATTTGAATTCCGGGCGTTTACTCATTCCCAAATAGCCGGAGTCTCCATAAACAACCTCATCATCCTGGCGGATCAGTTTGGAGGATTCGTCAATATCGTGGACATTTGCCGAGGTCGCAGTGATGGTGTGAACATACCCTGTTCCGGCATCAACGCCAGAATGAATCTTCATGCCGTGATACCATTGATTGCCCTTTTTCGTCTGGTGCATTTCAGGATCGCGCTTGCCAGTTTTGTTTTTGGTCGAGCTGGGTGCGTTGATTATCGTGGCATCAACAATTGTTCCGCCATGCATGATAAGTCCTGCTTTCTCCAGACGAGCATTCACGTCAGCAAAGATCTTTTCGCCGATGTGATGCTCTTCAAGAAGATGCCGGAACTTCAACAGAGTAGTGGCATCCGGAACCTGTTCCTTATAGAAATCAATGTGAAGGAAGGATCTCATTGCATAACTGTCATAGATAGCATCTTCCAGACCAGCGTCAGAGATGTTGAACCAGCTCTGCATAAGATACATTCTCAGCATGGTTTCAATTCCTTTCGGCGGGCGACCGCGCTTGCCGGAAGGATAGTAGGGCTGGATCATGAGAATCCAATCTTTCCATGGAATCATCTGATTCATCGTATCAAGGAACTCCTCGCGGCGGGTTTTCTTCTTCCGCAGGTTGTATTCGGCATCAGTGAAAGTCAGTTGTTGCATAGGGATCACCACCTTTTTTTGATACTTACATTATACCAGAATGGTGCATGACTTTCACCAGAAACAATGATTAAATCAGCGCTTCCTTAATTCTCAGCTGCCTTTACATAAGTCTCAGCCAGGGCCTTTAACTCATCGCATCTGCCCTCTTCGATCATCTTCTTGTTTGTAAGACTGGAACCAATTCCAAGGCCGATAAATCCAGCTTTTAAGAAGTCCGGAAGGTTCTTGTCGTCCACACCGCCGACCGCGATCATCGGAATGTGGTTGATCGGTGCCATGACAGCCTTGCAGTAGGAAAGGCCGAGGTTTCCTGCCGGGAACAGTTTTACGACGGATGCGCCGTAACGGTAGGAGTCAGCGATCTCAGACGGAGTCATAGCGCCCGGAATTGCCTCCATGCCGCAGGCTACGATCTCTTTAATTACAGTCTCATCCACATTCGGGGCAAGCGCGAAGGACGCGCCCGCTTCTTTCGCCGCGTGAACTTCCTCCACAGACATCACGGTTCCTGCTCCGATCACCATCTTGTCTCCCAGTGCTTCGCGGACCGCACGGATGGCATTCGGGGTGTCGATGAGCTTTGTCTCGGATTTCTGGTTGAATGTGATCTCTAAAAGGCGGATGCCGCCGTCATATAATGCCTTTGCAACGTCAACGATCTTCTCGGACGGCACGCCTCGTAAGATCGCGATAATTTTATGTTCTCTGATCAGACTTTCGATTTTCTTTTCCATGATAGTTTCCTTCCTCT
>CAVFMZ010000190.1:0-2529 GCA_963623675.1 Firmicutes bacterium CAG:176
TCTTATCTGTATTCATGGCTTGTTGCCTCCTTCATTTGATGGTTTTATGATACCCGAAACGAAAAGGCAACTGAACAACACGGAAGGGCATTTGTGTTGAGTTCAATAGTCCTTCCAGGATGTCGATTTTTTTAGTTCAGCCAGGTATTTTTCCTGAAGTTTCTGGAATACCTTTGTTTCCAGAACTGTTATCCTACATTCGTGCTGCATAAATTCACTACTGATATTCAGACTTGTAGTCTTACGTGTTCTATTTTACTACATTTCGCCGAACACCACCATCCCTTACATAGCGTTACCATGGTCACACTATGTAAAAGGGACGGCCTCTCAGCCGCCCCATTTCTTATACCTGTCCGGCGTGATCAAACCGGCTCATCGTCTGTTTCCGCCTCATAGTCCTCATTGACATCCGTGTCATCGTCCACACCGTCATCATCTTCGTCGGATTCCTCCGGAAACTCCAGCGCTTCCTCATCCTCATCATGATAATCGGCATCCGGATCCGGCTTTACTGTCTTTGATGCAGGCTTACCGCCCTTCATCTTGATATAGAGATAACCGCCGACGCCGCCTGCGCCAACCACAAAGAGAAGCAGCATCACCAGCGGTAGCGGAGAACTTTTCTTCTCCTTCTTGTCAGTCTCCTTTTCGGTATTCTCCGCAGTGTCAGCGTCCTCGGCATCGGATTCCTTGCTTGCTTCCGTATCATCCTTTGCTGTCACCTCTGTCTCCTGGGTCTGGTACTTGGCTGCTTCATCCTCGCCCATCAGAGCCAGAAGATCAGCTTCGTCCACCATGTTCAGGAAATGCACGTTTTCATTGCCGTCCTTATCGCGGTCGATGATCAGATAAAAGGTATTGCCTGCCTTCGTCACCATGGTAATGAACTGCTGGCTGCTCTTATCCTCTTCCTCACCAATGTCATCCACCAGGGTCATATTGCCGTCGGGTGTCAGGCCTTCGCTCTCAGTCTCCTCCTCTTCGGTGGAATTGTCCCTCTGCATCAGATCCAGGAACAGCTTCAGGGCATCCTCACTGATTGCACTGCCCTCCGTAGTCTCTGTCACATTCAGATATTTCCCGTGTACATAGCCGGTGGTGCCATTATAGATCACCTGGTACCAATCACCGGTCTGCCCAAGCACCTCCACCTGATCGCCGGAATGCAGATAACCGATAATGTCGGCTTCCATACTCGGACCGGAACGAAAATGCAGACTGCGGATACCGGAAACCACCGTACCGGTCTGGATCGTATTTTTCTCACCGCCAAGGTTATATTCCTTATTGCCGACCGTTACGATCAGCCTGCCGTTATCGTCTGTCCTCACCTCATATCCCTCCGGCAGAACCTGCATTTCTGAATCAATGTCTCTTTCTGCGTCCTTGTCGGTTTTTGCAGTTTCCTTTGCCGTAGTCTTTCCTTCCGTCTTTGTCTCTGCCTTCGTTTTCTCTGCATTAGCACCGGATTCTGACACCGACGTCTGCACACTGGCACTGGTCTCGGCACTCGTTTCTGCCGTCTCTCCGGTATAGGCGAATGCCGTTGTACTAAAGCTGCCCGCCGCCATCATACCGGCCAGCAGCATTGCAATCATTTTCTTCATTCCATCTCCTCCGTTTCTTTCTCGTCCATATTCAAGTTCGCCGGGTTGGGCGCAGTCTTCTTCGCCAGGGCAATAATCACCGACAGCTGCTCCGGTGTCAGGCTCTGGGCATGCACCATCTCGCAGATTTCGCTGTTCTCCTGCTCCAGATACTTTCTGTCCCATTCCTTCCTGCGCTCCTCCCATTCATCGCGCTTTCTGCGGGCTTTCTCGCGCTCCGCTGCGATCTTTTCCAATTTAATGCTCATATTTCCATCCTTTCCGGACTGCCAAAAGCCAGCATTTACGCTGTCCCGCAGCCCCCTGTTTTTATCTAATTCTGCCCATGCAGTAGTAGTGCTGTTTCCAGTAATTTGTCTCAATCGAAGCATAGGAAATCGGGTTGCCGCAGTGCAACATCATCCCGTTGCCCACATAAATACCTACATGAGAGGCTCCGCTGGTGTTATAGGTCTTCTGGAAAAAAATCAGATCCCCCGGCTTTGCCTCACTCATGGGAATGATGTCGCATTTACTCATCAGGCCGTTGGCGGTCTGTCTTCCCACGCTCCAGCCATTGCCGCAGTGGTTGATGACATAGCTCACGAAACCAGAACAGTCAAAGCTGGTGCTCGGTGAGCTGCCACCCCAGACATAAGGAAATCCCAGGTATTTTTCTGCCTCTGTAATCATCTTTCGGAACTTTTCATCCGTCAGTGCTTCACCCGGAATGTCATAGTCCGTATATTCGCCGCTGGAACCCGCACCGTCCGGTGTCGCAAAAGCAATGCCGGCAAAGAGATCGTCCCGATTGCCCCTGCACTCCAGCGTCACCTCATACCGACCCAGCTGGTCATCATTCCATCTGGAATTCCTTGCCACATCGTCAACGCCCCGGTTAATGAGCGTCACGTTGAGGATATAGTACTCGTACTCCTCC
>CAVFMZ010000191.1:0-2525 GCA_963623675.1 Firmicutes bacterium CAG:176
TTTACTCCATTTTCCTTAGTCATTTCTATTACCTCCTGATATTATGAATCATTAAATTTAATCGTAAATGTTTACGGATAGAACGGGAACAGGATCGGCAGCAAAACCATACAGACTACGAAGGATACCAGAATCAAAGGTAATCCGGATTTTACATAGTCATTGAATTTGTATCCGCCAAGTCCTACTACCATAGTGTTGGCCGGCATGCCGATCGGTGTTGCATATGCACAGGAACCGGCGATAACCGTTGCGATAACAACAGCTCTCGGATCTGCTCCCAGGCTGTTGGCCAGTGATACGGCAATCGGTACCATCAGTGCCGTTGTTGCGGTATTGGACATAAAGTTGGTCAGTGCACAGGTTACGATAAAGATAACCAGCAGCAGAATAATCGGATTCGGGTTTGCACCCAGAAGGCCTACGATCTTGTCTGCAATGAGACTGCCTGCTCCGGTGCTGTCCAGTGCCTTTGCCAGTGCCAGAGAACCGCCAAACAGAAGAACAACTTTCAGGTCAATTGACTGTAATGCATCTTTTTCAGAAATTACTCCTGTTAACACCAGTATAATTGCACCTACACAGGCTGATACCTGAATGCTGACACCGATCTCGTTTTCAAAGATCATTGCTAAAATTACAAGAATTAATACAATCAGAGATACTTCCTGTTTCCATTTTGGAACATTACTGAAATCTCTCTGCTCTCCCACTTCCTCTGTAACCTGATTCTTTCCATCCGGAAGGAAACGGTATCCGATAAAAGCGAAGTAGAGAATTCCAAGAACCAGCATCGGAACCCCTACCGGAGCATACATAAAGAAGCTGGTAGCTAAGCCCATCTCCTGGAGTGCATTCACACCCATAAGATTTCCAGGTGCGCCGATAATGGAAAGATTTCCACCAAGTGCTGCTGCAAATACCAGCGGCATCAGAAGACGGCTTCTGGAATACCCGGACTCATCTGCGATTCCACAGACAACCGGAATCAGCACTGCTGCCGTGCCGGTATTGGATAAGAAGCCGGACATAATACCTACGATTAACATAATCGCGATAATTAACATTCTTTCTGTTTTGGCAAATCTGGTAACCAGACCTCCGATTTTGTTTGCCATTCCTGTTTCAAACAGTGCCTGTCCTACGACAAACATGCCGACGCAAAGAATCACGTTGCTGTTTACATACTGTGCAAAGGTCGTTTGTGAATCAAGTACCCCGGTCAATGTCAGACCAATCGCACAAATGGATGCAGTCAGCCCCAGCGGAATCTTCTCAAAGACAAAACTGATGACTGCAAATGCAAGAAACAGCAGAGTAATAGTTGTTTGTGACATTCATAATCCCCTTCCTTGTTCTCTTCTGAAAAGTATCGGCCGAATACATTTCATTTCATGGCTTCATTATAAACAGGATTATCTATAAAAACAAATTGTTAGAATATATGTCCGTATAAATTTTTTTTATAAAGTCAATTTCCGGCAGGCAAAATTATGCATTTTTACTAGGAGAAATAGACGAGATGTGTTATTTTAATAACAGAGAATAAAGTAAGAGGGAGGAAACAGCTTATGACACTGAATCAGCTGCGGTATTTCTGCACGGCAAGCCGCTGCCACAGCATCACGAAAGCGGCAGAAGAATTATATGTAACCCAGCCTACGGTCTCTACGGCGATCCGGGAACTGGAGGTGGAATTTGGAATCAGTCTCTTTTACCGTAAGGGAAATCAGCTGATTCTGACCGGTGAAGGGGAGACCCTTTATGAAAAGGCGAATTATATTCTGCAATGCTGTACAGAACTCCAGTCTGAATGCTTTGGAATGACGCGGGAAAAGCCTCCCATCAGGATCGGCATCCCTCCCATGCTCAGTACGGTATTCTTTCCGGAACTTCTGACTGCTTTTCAGAAAGAATGTCCGGATGTCCCGGTCATGCTGGAAGAATATGCCTCCGTGCGGGCCTGCAATTTCGTCCAGAACGACAGCCTTGACCTGGCGCTGGTCAATATGGAGCAGTATAACATTGATAAATTCCACCATACGCTGCTCGCCAATGACCAGGTGGTCTTCTGCGTCAGCAAAGAACACCGCCTGGCAAAAAAAGAGCAGGTAACCATTCAGGATATGGCACAGGAACCGCTGATTTTCTTTAACGGAGACTCAGTCCAGAATCAGCTTCTGAAAATCCGCTTTGAGCTGGACGGTTATACCCCGCGTATTTTTATGCGCAGCAGCCAGATCTACACCACCCTGCAGTTCCTGAAAAATAATAACTGTGGCTGCTTCCTCTACTCCAGCATGACAGATAAGTTTCCGAATATCGTTCAGATTCCGCTTCAGCCGCCACTCTTTATTAAAATTGGTATGGTATGGAAAAAAGGGAAATATATCAGCAATGATATGCAGACATTTTTGAATTTTACAAGAAAATATTATAAAGATCACCCGCTGATTGGGGAAGAGCGTAAGAGGCGGTGACTAACCGCCGTCCTCTCACACCACCGTGCGTACCGTTCGGTACAC
>CAVFMZ010000192.1:0-2507 GCA_963623675.1 Firmicutes bacterium CAG:176
ACACAGCAGCCAGACACTTGCTGTCAGGCTGCGTAAGAACTTGATTCAGGAGTGAACAGTAACTAATATAAAATTTCTCTATATTATACAGAAAAAAGATGCGTTTTTCAATCAATATTTTATATGCTATGATATAGAAAACAAAAAAGTTGTTACAGTTCACACAGCAGCCAGACACTTGCTGTCAGGCTGCATAAGAACTTGATTCAGGAGTGAACAGTAACGAAAGAATATCCGGATGGATAGATATATGAGGAAGAGAGGAATTTAATTATGCCAGCAGGATGCAAAATTAAGAGAAATTTCGAGAGACCGGCAAAAGAGCTTGTAGAAGCCTTCAGAGGAATTCCGGTAGCAAATATTGATGATAACATGGGAAGAATCGCAGCAGTGGATGCAAGCATTTTCCCGCTGAACCCGAATGCAAAGATTCTGGGAACTGCATTTACCGTAAATGCACCGGCAGGAGACAACCTTCTGTTCCACAAAGCTCTGGATATGGCACAGCCGGGAGATGTTATCGTTCTGGCTAACAAGGGAAGCATGAGCCGTTCCCTTTGCGGAGAGATCATGAGCAACTACGCAAAATCCAGAGGACTTGCAGGTATCATCATTGACGGATGTGTCCGTGACAGTGCAGCTTTGAGAGAGATGGATTTCCCGGTATATGCAAAAGGAGTTACTCCGAACGGACCATACAAGAATGGCCCGGGAGAGATGAATTTCCCGGTATCCTTCGCAGGCATTATCATCAATCCTGGTGATATCATTGTGGGAGATGCTGACGGACTTCTGGTGGTTCGTCCGGAAGACGCAGAAGAGATTGCCAAGAAAGCAAAAGCATGGCATGACAGCGAGGAGAAGCAGCTGGAAGGCATCCTGACCAAAGGCGAGTGGGTTCGTCCGTGGGTTGACGGAAAGCTGGAAGAAGTTGGATTTGAGTTTGTAGATTAATTCCATATAGAAAAGAAGTGCTGAGTTATGGGTCAAAAACCTGTGACTCAGCATTTTTTTTGTTGTGGTGTTTACAAAGTAAAAAAAATTCTGTAAATAAAAAAGCCGAATATATATTACAGAAAACGTTTATTTTACAGGCATTACTTTGAAGCGTAAAATAAAATTCAGTTAATACCGGTGTTACAAAAAATGCGATACGCATGATGAATGAAAGGGATGTACCATGAAAAAACTAGTTAAAGCTCCTCTGTGGGCGCAGATCCTGGCAGCGATTGTAATCGGTGTTCTGATTGGTGTAGTTTCACCGGAAGCAGCAGAAGCATTGTCACCGCTTGGTGATATTTTCCTGAATCTGTTGAAAATGCTGATTGTACCACTTGTATTCTTCAGTATTACTAATGGTATCTGTGCGATGCAGAACGGTAAACAGCTTCGTTCTGTAGGTGGAAGAATTGTTCTCTACTATGTGGCATCTTCTGCAGCAGCATCTGTATTCGGCGTTGTTGGCGGACTGATTACCCAGCCTGGTAAGAACATCACGGATTTTGCACTTGCTGAAGAAGCAGCAGAGGCAGCAGATTTCAATATGATCGATAACATTATCTCCTGGTTTCCGAGCAATATTGTAAAGGCCATGGCTGACGGAAATATGATTCAGATCATTGTATTCTGTCTGTTCCTTGGAGTTGCTCTGCTGGCACTTGGTGATAAGGCATCTATGGTAATCAAGTTTATCGGTGAAGGAAATGACATTATGCTGAAGATTACAGAGTATGTCATTGCGATTTCTCCGATCGGCATTCTTTCTCTGATGGCATCCATGGTATCCACGGTATCCGGTGCCATGATGAAAGAAGTTATCGTATTTATTGCCACGATTGATGTGACCATTGTTATATTTGCATTTTTATTCTATCCACTGGTAGTGAAGTTTGTAGGACATTTGAAGGTAAGCAAATTCCTGAAAAAAGCGTCAGCTTCTATGCTGGTCGCATTTACTACCACCTCATCTGCAGCGACTCTGCCTGTATCTATCAAGGTAGCAGACGAGAAGCTTGGATGTTCTGAGAAAGTATATGGATTCACTCTTCCGCTTGGAAATACCTGTAACATGGACGGTGCGGCAATTCAGTTCGCAGTTGTTGCAATCTTTGCCTGCAACCTGTTCGGTATTCCGCTGACTGCAGAGAGAATCTTCCAGTTCGTATTCTTAAGCCTGATCCTTTCGATTGGAGCAGCGGGTGTGAAGGGTGCTGGAATTATCATGTCCACCATCATCATTCAGACACTGATTGGTGATGCAGGACTGACCCTGATTCCGATTATCGCAGCTGTATGGCCGACTCTGGATCCGTTTGCAACCTGTGCAAATAATGCAGGTGACCTGACGGGTACAGTGATTGTATCCAAGAGTCTTGGTATGCTGGACGAGGATGTTTATAATTCATAAAGGTTGAACGTGAGGAGCCCTGGTGCATATGCACCGGGGCTTTTTTGTGGTATGATACTTAAAGTGACAGTTCTGTAAACGGGAATTGTTATTTGACAAC
>CAVFMZ010000193.1:0-2478 GCA_963623675.1 Firmicutes bacterium CAG:176
TATTTAGAGAAAAGCCTGAAAAATCAATGATTTAGGGCTTGACATTATAGGAAGGAGAAGCCGGAATGAGTGAGATGGAACTGGGAGCCGTACAGGCGGAATTTGCAGAATTACTTTGGGAACGGGAACCCATCGGATCAGGAGAACTGGTAAAACTCTGCAATGAGAAATTTGACTGGAAAAAATCGACCACCTATACGGTATTAAAGAAACTCTGCGAGAAAGGATTATTTAAAAATGAGGACGGAGTCGTGACTTCCGTATTGTCCAGGGAAGAGTATTATTCCCGTAGAAGCGGACAGTTTGTAAAAGAGACATTTCACGGTTCTCTTCCGGCATTTATCGCAGCTTTTGCTTCCGGCAACAAACTGACGGAGCGGGAAGTGGATGAAATTCAGGACATGATCGATCAGTTCAGAAAGGAGCGCAAATGAACCGCATATTTCTGCAAATGCTGAATATCAGTTTTCAGGCCAGCTGGCTCATTCTGGCAGTATTGATTCTGCGACTGGTGGTGAAAAAGGTACCCCGGTGGATTCCCTGTCTGGCATGGGGAATGGTAGCACTCCGGCTGGCAGTTCCCTTTCGGATTGAGAGTGCGTTGAGTCTGATTCCCAGCGCAGAACCGGTTCCCGTGCAGATTGACCGGATGAGCCAGCCGGCTATTCCTTCCGGAATTCCGGTTATGGACCGGGCAGTCAATCAGGTCGTGACATCTCAGTTTACACCGGATCCGGCTGCAAGTGTGAATCCGCTGCAGATTGTGGTTTATCTGGCGGCAGTTTTATGGATTGCGGGTATGGCCTGCATGCTTGTCTATGCGTTAGTCAGTTATGTAAGACTTCGCCGGAAAGTGGCAGCTTCCATCCGGAAAGAACAGAATGTGTATCTCTGTGATGAGATCGACAGTCCCTTCCTGTTTGGAATGTTCCGCCCGCGGATTTACCTGCCTTCGGATCTGCAGGAGAGTTATTATCAGCCGGTGCTTCTTCATGAGCAGGCCCACCTGAAACGGGGAGACCATATCTGGAAACCGCTGGGATTTCTGCTGCTCAGTATTTATTGGATGAATCCCCTTTGCTGGGTAGCATACATTTTATTTGGCAAAGATATGGAACTGGCTTGCGACGAGAAGGCAGTGAGCAGCATGGATCATGACACCAGAGCAGATTATTGCCAGGCACTGCTCGCCTGCGGTTCCGGAAGAAAAGGACTCACTGCCTGCCCGGTGGCCTTTGGCGAATCAGGAGTGAAAGAACGGGTACGGCAGATTACGAGAGCGCGCAAGCCTGTATTCTGGATGGTGGCGCTGGCGCTTCTGCTCTGCGCCATTGTGGCAGTCTGCTTCCTGACCAGTCCGAAGACAGCGGCGTCCGATGAAAACGGATCGGATGAGACTGCCAGGAACGAAGCCGTTACGGATTTGAATTGGACTGTAGTGAACCAGTGGGCACAGGCATTCCGTGACCGGGATGGTGAAACCATTGTCAGCATGTCCACGAAAGAAGTCCAGGATGCATTGGAGGAAGCAGGGCTGCTCAACGTGTATGAAGACGGCGTTTCCTTTGGATTTTCCAGTCCCTGGCCTATGTGGGACGAAGGACAGATGGGGTACTGGGCCATTGAGATGGACGAGCAGAGCGACACGGCACGGATTCTCTATTATGCCTGGACTTCCGATCCCCATGTGACCGTGTGGGAAGAGAAACTTCATTTTACAGAAGAAGCCGGAAAAGCTCTGGTATCGGAAGAAACTTTGGATTATCATGAGCAGATTGTATCCGCGGAAGAATATGATGCAGTTTATCCGACTCTGAATGGCTCACTTATGGATTATACAGTGAATGGTCTGGGAGACGCACTGGTCAACAGTGCCCAGCAGGAAGAGTTAAGCGATCCCGTGCAGGCGGCAGGAATTCTTCTGAACCTTTCCGAAGACCCGAATGAAGTGAGCATCAGCATGCTGCAGGATGACAGCTCCGTGGGAATTCCTGTGAGCATCACCTTTGTAAAAGAGCAGGAAGAGCGGAAGGTATTGATGGTAAAACTGAACGATACGATCTGGGTGCCGCAGGAATACGAGACAGACACGGTGGAGAATCTGGATCTCCTGGATCGGATGGATCACATTTTTGCAGATCAGCTGGACGATCCAGTGCCATGGAATAACACAACGGATTGGAATACAGATGAGGATCGATTGATTCAGATGGCAGTGGATGAGACAGGGCGCTATGAGGTCTATGGAATCATCAGTCAGGAATACGGAGATTACGGCATTGTCATCAATGACACCATTGACGGAACCGATGTCAATGAGAATTCTTTCTATTTGTCGTGAACCTATACCGGTGCTCAACAGGACGAGCCGAAACGTGCATGGGTAGATGGAAATCTGTTTTTCACCTATCCGGTGGAGATTTATGATCTCTCGGAATTCTGATTGATCATGCCAGCGAAACTCTGGCAGTGAACTTT
>CAVFMZ010000194.1:0-2466 GCA_963623675.1 Firmicutes bacterium CAG:176
TGTATGAACTACCCGTTACCTCATAAAAATTGCCCGGAATCCCGGGCAAAACAGACCTGAATAGTTACAATTTCTCCGCAAATAAATCTTTGTATCCTTCCCCGTAGATCTCACTGGCACTGGTGATAATCATAAATGCGGATGGATCCTCTTCCTTGACCAGTTCTTCCACCTGCGGTCCGTGGACACGGCGTACCACACAGAAAATCACCTGCTTTTCCTCTCCGGTCCAGCCGCCGGAGCCCTGAAGGTACGTAACACCTGCATCAACCTCCTTCATGATTCTGCGGCCGATCTCCTCCGGTTTCTCCGTGATAATATAGATCATCTTGGCCTCATCGCCTCCATACAGCACATAGTCAAGGGCCGCCCCGCTGACCAGTACCGCAATCAGTGCATACAATGCCGTATTGAGATTATGAAAGACCAGTCCGGAGATTCCCACAATCAGAATATCTGTACACTGATAGAGAAAGCCCGTCTTCAGATGGCGGAATCTCCGCTTCAGAAGCTTAATGATAATATCCATACCGCCTGTCGTTGCACCTGCCCGGAATACAAGACCGATTCCCAGAGCCATCAGGATACTTCCTGCGAGGGCTGCCAGTAAGGGATCATCAGTGGCAGCTCCCTTCGAGGACAGAACATTGGTCGCCCAGGAAGTCAGCACGATTGCATAGGCCGTCTTTCCCATAAAGCGAAATCCGAATTTCCAGATTCCCAGTAAGACAATAGGAATATTAATTAACAGATAAATCGTACCCGTATCAATCCCGCTTAACCGGTTCAGGATGACGGAGATACCGGTCACCCCTCCCGGAGCCAGATTGTTTGGATCCAGGAACAGGCTGACTCCGGCTCCATAGAGCATGGATGCCGCAAAAATCAGCAAAAGATTCCGGAACAAACGCCATATTTTCCCCTGCATTGTTTCTCCCCCATTCTTTTATTACAGTCTGCGTCCCATGTAATAGAATCCGCGGCATTCCTCCAGGCGTACCTTCACAATCTTACCGATGAGATCCTCGCCGCCTTCAAAATGAACCACATGATTATTGCTCAGACGGCCAGTCACATAGCCTTCCATCTGTCCATTGACTTCTTCTACCAGAACCGTCTCTTCCCGTCCGGTAAAGCGCTCTGCCATCTCTTTGGAGATCTCCTGCACTTCTTTTAACAGACGGTCAAACCGGTCTTTTACCACGTCCTCCGGCACCTGATCTTCCATGACGGCTGCCGGGGTTCCGGTTCTCTTACTGTAAATAAACGTAAAGGCACTGTCGTAGCGCACTTTGCGTACCACATCCAGCGTCTCCTGAAAATCCTCTTCCGTTTCCCCTGGAAATCCTACAATGATATCCGTGGTCAGTGCAATATCCGGTACCTGTTCCCGCAGTTTTCGTGCCAGCTCCAGGTACTGTTCCTTGGTATATCGGCGGTTCATGATCTTTAAAATCCGGGAACTTCCGGACTGCAGCGGCAGATGGAAATGCCTGCAGATCTTCTTGGATTTTGCCATGACATGGATCAGATCGTCAGAAAGATCCTTCGGATGGGACGTCATAAAACGGATGCGCTCCAGTCCCTCAATCTTCTCAATCTCCTCCAGAAGCTCTGCAAATGTCACCGGCTGCTCCAGATTTTTTCCGTAGGAATTGACATTCTGGCCTAACAGCATGACTTCCACGACACCGTCTTTAACCAGTCCTTCGATTTCCCGGATAATATCCTGTGGCTCCCGGCTTCTCTCCCGGCCGCGCACATAGGGCACGATACAGTAGCTGCAGAAATTGTTGCAGCCAAACATAATGTTGACGCCGGATTTGAACGCATATTTACGTTCAATAGGCAGATCCTCCACGATCTGGTTCGTATCCTTCCAGATGTCAATGATCATTCTGTCGGATTCCAGTGTGGACACCAAAAGCTCTGCAAATTTGAAGATATTATGGGTTCCGAAGATCAGATCCACGAACCGGTAGCTCTTCTGGAGCTTGTCCACTACGGTTGCCTCCTGCATCATACAGCCACAGAGGGCAATCTTCATGTGCGGATTCTTTTTCTTATAGCCATGAAGCACGCCCAGACGTCCGTATACACGCAGGTTGGCATTCTCACGGACGGTGCAGGTATTGTAGATGACAAAGTCTGCTTCCTCGTTCTCTGTCTCCACATAGCCCACTTCCCGTAAAATACCTGCCAGTTTCTCAGAATCTCTGGCATTCATCTGACATCCGAAGGTTGTGGTACATGCGGTCAGGGGACGTCCCAGTTCCTCTGCTTTTGCCTGTACCAGTTCTTTTGCTTTCTTCAAAAAATAATACTGCCGCTCCGGCTCCTGCACCGGCGGCAGTGAGGATGTATCCATCGCGTCAATTTTCGCTCTGATTTCTGCATCTATAGTAGTATTCACGTTTTTGTTCCTTTCATTCCTCTTTCTCTTCTCCGTACTATTGTACACGAACC
>CAVFMZ010000195.1:0-2459 GCA_963623675.1 Firmicutes bacterium CAG:176
TTTTCGATCTTTTCGATTGTAAAATCGCGTCCAATTATCTCTTTGAGAACTGCGGAGCACGACGTGCGGCTTTGAGACCGTACTTCTTACGCTCTTTCATTCTCGGGTCACGAGTCAGGAATCCTGCTTTTTTCAGGATCGGTCTGTACTCCGGATCAGCCTGTACAAGTGCACGAGCGATACCGTGTCTTACAGCACCTGCCTGTCCGGTGTAACCACCACCACGAACGTTTACCAGAACGTCGAATTTCTCGGTGTTCTCGGTAGCTGCCAGCGGCTGACGAACGATAACTTTCAGAGTCTCCAGTCCGAAATACTCATCGATGCTTCTTTTATTTACAGTAATGTTGCCGGTTCCCGGTACCAGATAAACTCTGGCGATGGATTTCTTTCTTCTTCCGGTTCCATAGAATTTTGTCTTAGCCATGATAATTTACCTCCTTCTTCCTACCTGATTAAAATGTCAGAACTTCCGGTTTCTGAGCGGTATGCGGATGCTCTGCACCAGCATAAACATGAAGTTTGGTGAACATCTCTCTTCCGAGCGGTCCCTTCGGAAGCATTCCTTTAACTGCGAGTTCAACAACCTTCTCCGGTTTCTTTGCAAGCATTTCTCTCAGAGTGGTCTCTTTCATACCACCTACATAGTCTGAATGATGATAATAAATCTTCTGATCCAGCTTTTTGCCGGTCACTTTGATTTTCTCTGCGTTTACGATGATTACATAATCACCGGTATCGATATGCGGAGTAAAGATCGGTTTGTTCTTTCCTCTCAGCACTTTTGCTACTTCAGAAGCCAGACGGCCTAATGTATATCCGGTAGCGTCAACTACGTACCATTTTCTTTCCACTTTTGCTGGATTAGCCATGAAACTGTTCATAGGTGTACCTCCTGTTAAAATTCAAAGTTTTGTAGCTTTTATACGTAAAAACATCTTACCGGGGCATTGGATCAGATATTTTCTCGCGTTGTCACAGTTATCTATTATATGATAGTCAACATCCTGTGTCAACTGTTTTTTCCGCTTTTTTTGCCAATTGTTGAGATGATTTTCCGGTTAATCTGTATCATAAAAATCACGGAAATGGCAAAGGAAATCAGTTCTGCAATGGGAAGTGCCCACCACACCAGTTCCACCTTCCTGGTCTGCGCCAGAAGGAATGCCACCGGAAGCAGGACTACCAGCTGTCTTGCCACAGAGACATACATACTGTAAACAGATTTTCCAAGTGCCTGGAATGCACCTCCTGCTGCCACACCAAAGCTTGCCAGAATAAAGCTCAGGCTGATGATTCTAAGCGCCGGGATTCCGAGTAAAAGCATGGTCTCCGATGCATCAAACATTAAAAGCAACTGGCCGGGAAGCAGCTGGAAAATGGAAAATCCCAAAATCATCACCACCACGGCATAGGCAATCACATGACGGATGGCACTGATAACACGCTCCCTGTTCTGGGCTCCATAATTATATGCGATAATCGGCGTCACACCATTATTCAGGCCGAACACCGGCATGAATACGAAGCTTTGCAGCTTAAAATAGACACCGAAGACAGCTGTTGCCGTAGAAGAGAAAGTGATGAGAATCCGGTTCATACCATAGTTCATAACTGAACCGATTGCCTGCATCACGATGGACGGAACACCGATCTCATAGATTTCCGCTATGATTTTCCTATCCGGCCGGAATCCCTTCAATTGAATCCTGACCTCATGGTTTTTCAGCTGGTTCAGCGTCACCGCCAGAAACGCACCCACGATCTGCCCGGCCACCGTGGCAACGGCAGCTCCGGTCACGCCCATGCGCGGCAGTCCGAACATTCCAAAGATCAGGATCGGATCCAGAATAATATTGACAATAGCACCGATGCCCTGGGTACACATGGTATAAAACGTCTTTCCGGTTGCCTGTAACAACCGTTCAAACATGACCTGAATAAAGATTCCCAGAGACAGACAGCAACAGACTGAGATATACTGCCGACCATACTGAACGATCTCTTCAATATCTGTCTGACTTCTGTAAAAAGGTTCTGCCAGAAAAAGTCCCACCAGCATGAATACCAGATAGCTCATCACCGCCAGAAATACGGCATTTTCAGCAATCTTATTTACCTTCTCATAATCCTTTGCCCCAAGGAATCTTGCCAACAGCGCATTGACTCCCACTGCCGTCCCTACACCGACCGCAATCATCAGATTCTGAATGGGAAACGCCATGGACACTGCTGTCAGGGCATACTCATCAATACGCGCCACAAAAATGCTGTCCACTACGTTATATAACGCCTGCACCAGCATGGATATCATGATGGGCAGGGACATGGACACAATCAGTTTTCCTATGGGCATGACGCCCATCTTGTTTTCTTCCATTACTCTTTTTCTCCCTTAAAATGTAATAGTCTCTCGGAATCTCTAAGTCCGTATTTACAAGGCTTCTGAGATTCCATTT
>CAVFMZ010000196.1:0-2324 GCA_963623675.1 Firmicutes bacterium CAG:176
CAGGGTCAAAAGGTCTAAACCCACATGAGCTCGCTCATAAGTGGGTGAAAGACCCCGACATCATAACAATCGTTCACAAAGGGAATAAAACAAATGAAAGTATGTACATGTGCTGCCTTAAATTCAGATGCATCCGAAAACATTGCCTACAACCACCCTGATTTTCCTGCATATATAGAAAAAGGACAACTCTCAAGCTATCCTGATTTTCGCGCGGTCAGCCACTGGCATGATGACCTTGAATTGATTCTGATTTTAGATGGTGAAATGTCCTATGACGTCAATGGACAGCAGATTTTCCTGCAGGCAGGAGAAGGACTCTTTGTAAACAGCCGCTGCTTTCATTATGGCTATTCCGATACGCATACCGAGTGTCTCTTCCTCTGTATCCTGTTATCTCCGCTGCTTCTCTCTGTAAATACGTATTTTATAGAAAATTGTTTAAATCCTCTCATACAGAATATGCATTTCCCGTATCAGAAACTGAATCCGTCTGTCCAGTGGCAGAATTCGATTCTTCGGGATCTGGAAATGCTCTACGAAACCAACAAAGATAGCATCCAGCCATTTATCATCCTGGAGAAATCTGTTCATATTTTCCGGCTGCTTGCAGAAAATATGAACTTTTTTCCGGAGCATGATAAAAATACCGAAGATCTTCTGGCTCTGACTGCAATGATTGGGTATGTGCAGAAACATTATGCAAATAAAATTCTGCTCAAAAATATTTCATCTGCCGGAAATTGCTGCAAGACAAAATGTATCTCACTTTTTCAAACCTATTTGAATACATCCCCTATGGTCTACCTTAACCGCTACCGCCTGGAAAAATCGGTGTTCCTGCTTCGGAATACTGCCATGTCTGTTACCGAGATTGCCTATGCCTGCGGATTTTCAAACAGCAGTTATTTTTGTGAGCTTTTTCGAAAATACTACAACACCACGCCGCGAAAATTTCGAAGCAAACTTGATATAATTAAGATATAGAAAAAGGCTACCGTAAATACGATAGCCCAATCATTTTTCTTATACCTGTATCGTTCTTCCCAGCTCTGCCGAAGTCCTGTGGGAAATGGAGATCACCGTGCGGTCCTTCGCCACCCGTTTCAGTGCCGCCAACACACTCTTCTCCGTCTCCGCATCAAGATTCGCGGTAATCTCGTCCAGAACCAGCATTTTAGGTTCTGCTGCAGCCGCCCTTGCAATAGAGCGCAGCTGCCACTGGCCCTGGGAAAAAATAGTCCGGCTGAAATGTCTGCTTAGTCTTCTTCATCTTCTGATTCTTCATTTCTGCTTTCCACTACTTTCTTTCTAACCATCTGCAGTTCTTCCAGGGAAATACAGTTGAGAAATGTGTTCTGTTCCACGCCCTGCATGCACGCTTCAAAGTCCATCCACCGTACGCTGTCCACTTCCACCGGATCAATGTGAAACTGCTCTTCTTCCAGATCGCACCACATCATAAATACTCTGGAAATCTGCCGGTCATGGAACGGCTTTCCCTGAAATACACAATCCCACACGACCTTCCGTTCCCCACAGACAATCAGGTCTTTTTCCTCTGCCGTAATTCCCAGTTCTTCTTTCAGTTCGCGCAATGCGGAAGACGCAAATTCTCCGCCTGCCGGGATATGGCCCGCACTGGAAATATCATAACAGTTCGGAAAAGAAGGCTTGTCCGCAGAACGCTTCTGCAGCAGAATCCGGAGTACCCCGTCCTTTTTCCGCAGCAGCCACAGATGGGAAGTCCGGTGCCGGATTCCTTCCCGGTGCGCCACCTCTCTGACAACCGTCTCTCCTGTTAAGTTTCCATCTTCATCTATCACATCTAAATATTCAGCCATGTCTGTATCCTCCGTATGCATTTATTGGTTTATCATACCACAGTTTTCTCTCCTCCGGAATTTATGATTACATTTTACGCAAAACAGTTGACTTAAACTTAACTTCAAATTGTAGAGTAAATTCCAGATCGTCATGCCAATGGCTGACTGCACGAAAATCAGCGGGATTGTTATAGATAACATTTTCAGATGCATCTGAATTTACAGTGCTTGCACATGCTTCCATCAAAACTTCTCCTTTGCGAACAGTTGTTATATTATAATGGCTGATTCTGGTATAAAAATCAATAAAAATCATTTATATTTATATTGTTCGCAGAAAGGAAATAAAATATAGATGAAAACCGAATTCAGAAATAAGGTTCTGAAACTAGCATTACCTATTGCAGCGCAGCAGTTTATGCTGGCACTTGTAAGTGCATGCGATTCAGTCATACTTGGTCATCTTGGTTCAGATGCTGTTGCAGCCAATTCCATTGC
>CAVFMZ010000197.1:0-2384 GCA_963623675.1 Firmicutes bacterium CAG:176
GGATCAGTTATTACACTTCAAAGAAAGAAGTTGTTTATACCAGCCTGATGATGTGTGAAAATGCACCACAGGAATGGCAGAATGTGCCTGCCGAAAATATTAAACGGTTTCAGAAATCTGTCCGGTATAAAAGGGCAGACAACAAAGAAGCCGCACTGGAAAAATTCAAACTTACTTTTCAGAAACAGCGTTTGTGGAATGAAGTTTTGAAGATTGAGAAAAGTTCAGATGCACAGCTTGGCAGGTCGTTTGAGTTTTCTCTTCCGAAAGAATGGAGCCGACAGGAACAGATCGAATATACAACGGACTATATACAGAAAAACTTCGTGGACAAAGGCATGTGTGCAGACTGGAGCATTCACGATAAAGGGGACGGAAACTCACATGTGCATTTACTTGTAACCATGCGTCCCTTTAATCCAGACCACTCATGGGGAAACAAAGAAGTCAAAGACTGGGAATTTGTCAGAGATACTGACGGAAATATCGTAATTGATGAATCACACCCGGACTGGTGGCAGGATAAAAAGAACCCTGACCGTCATGGAATCCGAATCCCGGTACTGGACGAAAACGGCAATCAGAAAGTCGGTGCAAGGAACCGCAAACAATGGAAACGGGTACTGACCGATGCTACCGGGTGGAATAATCCCAAGAACTGCGAATTGTGGCGGAGCGAATGGGCGAAAGTCTGTAATGCACACTTATCAGTGGAACAACAGGTTGACCACCGTTCCTATGCAAGACAGGGAAAATTGGAAATCCCTACAATCCATGAGGGTGCTGATGCAAGAAAGATTGATGAGAAATTCCAAAGTGGACAGGTACAGACCGCTTCATGGAAAGTAGAGGAAAACCAGATCATAAAAAGACAAAATGCACTGCTGAAAAAGATACAGACCAGTTTTGGAAAAGTATCTGGTGCATTATCACAATGGAAGGAGTGGTTGAATGACCTTAGAAGAAAGCCGGGAAGTCATTCCCATAATGGAATCAATGATAAATCAGATCGAGGAACAGCAGAACCTTATGGCAGAGATGATACAGGAATTGCAGGAACGGGACAGACAGCTTCTGTCCTTTCAGGAGCAGAACCAGAGTTTGCAGACCTTAAACAGCGAGTTATCCGGGCTGCTGAATCTTTTGCCAGATACAGAAGAACTGCTCTCCCAGATCGAACAGCAGAAAATCCGAATCGAACAGTTGGAAAACGAGAATCAGCAATGGCAGGAATTAACGCAGAAGCTGAACAGCGAGAACAGCTTATTACTGAAACAGAACAGCGAATTGCTGACCTTAAACAGCAGATAGAGAAAGCGAGGGATATTGATGAACGAATGCGTAAACTCAGAGAACGTCGGGCAGGTGGAAGAACTCCTGGCAATGACGGAACAGATGCAGGACGAACTGGATCAGAAAGACCAGACAATTCTGGAACTGAACAGGCAGCTAAGCAGATCGCTGACCTTGAACGAGAAATTGAACAGCGAAAACAGAGCCGAGAATATCGAAGCATTGCAGACAAGATTAAAGCAAACAGAGGAACGATTAACCAGCGAGACAGACAGCAGGAAAAGAGCCGACGCAGAAGTCGTGGCATGGAAATTTAAGTACGAAAAAGCAGAACAGGCAAAACGCTATGCACAGACACACCAAAAGACGGTAGAGGTAGCTGTTGAGAAAAAAGTGCCCTATGAGAAATGTGAAAACTGTGACCGTACTGCTTACCAGAAAGCAAAAGAGAAATGTGATAACCGTAAAATCCAGTTGGAGAAAAAATATAAAAATATGACAACTGGTTATGAAAGTATTGTGTTCCTGTTGGCATGGTACAGCATAGCTACCACACTGTTTACTGCTATTCTTTCTCCGGTTTTTCTTAACGACTGTATCACCTTTTTCGGTACGATAGGAAAAGGAATGGTAAGTCTGTTTCGTGAATTTGTTACAGGAGCAGATTCTTTCGGACAGTTAAGCAATGGAATCTCCAACAGTATCGTTTCCGGGATTGTGTACTGGCTGATCGCAGCTATTGTTATGGGAATTTTATTCATCATAACGGGATTCCTCATAATCGGGATCGGATATCAGATGGGGAAAATCTGCCGGAAATATTGTTGGGATATTATCAGCATCATGGTGGCAATAATGAGTACAGCTATCGTAATCTATTTCGGAGAATGGATAAAATCAATCATTCCGATAAACCTCATTGTACTACTATTTTTGGTGCATGTGATCTATATCGGAATCCGATGCTATGTGAAAAACTGGCGGGAAGAACGGGGATATTACTAAGACTAAAAGAAAAACAGGGAGATTTTGTAAGAGTATCTTCCTGTTTTCCCTAAATTGACTATTGATTATTTTACATGATTTTGCTT
>CAVFMZ010000198.1:0-2357 GCA_963623675.1 Firmicutes bacterium CAG:176
ATCGTAAGCGCTTAAATTTTAAACATGGATACTAAAAAATCCCCGACCACATTTCTGTAGCCGGAGCACCTTGACAATTCACATATGATTGATTATTGATTTGAGTCGTTTGCACGACGTTCGATTTCAGCTTTGACGTCTTCGTTCCATGGAGCAAGCCTATCTAACTCTTCATCACTCATCCTATCATTCGGCAGTTTTTCCAGAAGATAGGTTAGATAGTGATAGACGTTTACTCCATTTGCTTTCGCCATTTCTACCATTGTATAGGCGATAGCACTGGCCTGAGCACCGTTAGGAGTATCACAGAACAGCCAGTTTTTTCGACCTACTGTAAACGGACGGATAGCGTTTTCGCTGAGATTATTAGAAAAACTACAGCGACCATTTTCCAGATAGGTCATAAGATAGGACCGGCGGTTCTGAATATAAGTAACTGCCTTATCCATCCTTGATCCACGAACTGGATTCTGTTTATCAAGCCACGACAAAAAGCCTTCTACTATCGGCTTTTCTTTTTCAAGACGAGCTTTCTTGATAGCATCGAAGGATGAATGCTTCGCTTTGATCACATCTTCCAGATGGAAAAGCTGGTTGATATACATCATACCCTGAACAGACGGCTGTGTATAATCCAGTTGCTTCCCTTTCGGAATGGCATCTGTCAGATATCTGCGGATGTGCGCCCAGCAGGCTGTACGTTTGGCGTCAGGCACTTTATTGTAACCACTGTAACCGTCGCACATTAGATAGCCGTTGAATCCCGCAAGGAATTCTACTGCGTTATTCCCTGCACGGGTTTCTGAGTATTTATAAATGATGATTGGCAATCCGCCATCTTCCCCACTGCGGAATAACCACATGTAAGATTTGGTCTGTGCCCGCCTACCGGGTTCATGCAATACCTGAAGCGGTGTTTCATCTGCCATTACAAACTCCCGTTTTAAGAGTTGACGGTGGAAGTAATCATACATTGGAGTGAAATAATCCAATGTATTACGGATTACCCAGTTTGCCAAAGTTGCTCTTGTGATAGCAACACCGTACTGTGCCCAGTCTTTTTCCTGCCGGGTATAAGGAAGACTGTTACAAAACTTCTGATACATGACCCAGGCGATAGTATCTGCTGCAGCCATACCGTGAAGCATATGTGCATGACCGTCTTTTCCTTTTCGGATAACAGTAACGTCATCTTTATTACATTCCGGGCAAATATAATTTAAGCTGTATATTTCGATAACTTTTAACTTTGCCGGTACGAAGGAAAGTTCGCGGCGCACGAATTCTTCACCGATTTTTACCAAAGGAGCGTTGCAAACAGGGCAGACTTTTTCTGCATCCGGAAGATCCAGATATTTTTTGACTACTGGAATCCCTTTGAACCGTTCTGCGTTAGTTGCACGGGATTTCCGCTTTTTTGTCTCTTTCTCTGGCAAAAGATTTTCCAATGCTTCTGGTTCCGCAACAGTTAGATCCTGTTCCAGTTCGGCTTCATTAAATAAATTTAGCTGTCCAGGAATCTCCATGGACCGTTTTTCACTGGAAGAACCGAAAAGCTTTTTGCGAAGCAGATCCACTTCTTCCTTTAGATTATCCCGTTCCTGAGTAAGAGCCTCTTCTCGTTTGTTAGCGGCATCTACAGTTGCCTGAAGTGTTTTTATCATTTTTTTCAGATCGTTGATCATGTCTTTCAACTCACGGAGTTGAAGGTCTTTAGAACTATCTGCCACTGCGTTTTCCTCCCGATTTCTGATACTTCTATTATACCAGAAATCATGGAGAACTCCTAGGAAAACGGGACGGTAAAAGGCTTGAAAAACGCTGAATTTTCAAGGAAATCCAGTGCTTTTATGTGCATTTTTTTGCTGTATAGTTTAAGTGGTTTTAATAGCTTTTGGCTGCTCGATATCGATGCCTGACATCAGCCAGTCGAACTCTCTCCAAGTGAGATTCCGTACCTCTGATTTATCTCTTGGCCACCGGTAAGAGCCTTGGGCGGTGAGTCTTTTGTAGATCATAACAATTCCGTCAGGCTCTTTTAAGATAGCTTTAATCCTGTCGCATTTGCGTCCGCAGAACAGATAGAGCGAATGGTCGATTTCCATAGAGAACTGCTCCTGAATAATTGCGCATAATCCATCGATAGATTTACGCATATCTGTTCTGCCACAAACGATATAGATTGCATCGACATTGGAAATGTCCGCTAACATAATGGCTCCTTTAATGCATCCATTAAAATTTTCAGAAGCATAGGCTGAACAGTATTGCTCATACGGATTGTTAATCCTTTTGCTTCAATCTCAATCGTATGTGAATTGTCAAGGTACATAGAACTGCTTCTTTCATCTTGAAAC
>CAVFMZ010000199.1:0-2320 GCA_963623675.1 Firmicutes bacterium CAG:176
TCCAACTATCTGAATGGACACTGCTTTGTGAGTGTCATGCTTTGCGTACCTGTCTGGAATGGAGATAAGGTATCTTATCTTTCCGTTCCGCTTGGTTATCGTATGTGGCAGAAAAAAGAATCAAAACTGGAACTGGCAGCATCCATGATCCGGCAGGTTATGCCTGAATTTCACAACAAGGATCATGTCATCATCCTTTGTGACAGCTGGTATACAAAACAGAATCTGGTTTCCATCGTTGATGAATATCCAAATCTGGATTTGATTGGTAATGCAAGGGTTGATTCTGTCATGTATGATCTTGCACCTGCACGTACTGGTCGACGGGGGCGTCCTGCCAAACATGGGAAACGTCTTTCTGTTGAGACAGATTTTACGTTTTCCAATGAAAAAATCGGTGATTATTATACCGGTGTCCGCCGGGTTCTCACCAGGATTTTTGGCAACAGGGAAGTCCTTGCATATGTTACTTCCACGGAAAAAGAACATGGTACAAAGCGACTGTTTTTCAGTACAGTTTTCCCGGAAGAACTGCAGATTTTCTGTGCGTGGCAGGAAAAGGCACCGCTGAATCAGACTGGAAGTGACCGGATGAAATACATTCCGTTGCTTTTGTACTCATTTCGCTGGAATATTGAAACAAGCTACTATGAACAGAAAACATTCTGGTCTTTTTGTAACTATATGGTCAGAAGCCGTAAAGGAATCGAAATGCTGGTCAATCTGATCAATATCAGTTACTGCGCCATGAAGATTCTGCCCTATCAGAATGAATATTTTTCTGAATACCGCACGAAAAGTGTACAGGAGTTTCGTTTTGAATTAAGTCAAGGCATTCGCAGTCAGATATTTTTTGCCACGTTCGTGAAAAATATCGAAACACATATAAAATCAAAAGCTATGATAAAGGCTTTAAAGCAGCTGATTTGTCAGCAAGTCTACCATTTATAAAGTTGTAAACTGGTGTACATATAATTAAAATAAACAAAATTTCTGACATAGAAGATCGGAGAAACAGTATGAGAGACAGAGAAGAGGCAAGAAAAAGAGCAGAGCAACTGGTTGATCAGATGACAACAGATGAGATAGCGGGACAGCTTAAATTTGATGCTCCTGCGGTGGAACATCTGGGAATTCCGGAATATAACTGGTGGAATGAGGGACTTCACGGAGTAGCAAGAGCGGGTACTGCAACTGTATTTCCACAGGCAATTGGTATGGCTGCGGCATGGGATCCGGAACTGATGTATCAGGAGGCATCTGTGATCGCAGAGGAAGCAAGAGCAAAATATAATGTATCTGTAAAATATGGCGACAGAGATATTTATAAAGGATTGACATTATGGTCACCAAATGTAAATATTTTCCGTGATCCGCGCTGGGGAAGAGGCCATGAAACTTATGGAGAAGATCCTGTTCTCACATCAAGACTTGCGGTTCCTTTTATAAAAGGGCTGCAGGGAGATGGAAAATATTTAAAAACAGCCGCATGTGCAAAACATTTTGCAGTACATTCAGGTCCGGAAGCCCTGAGACATTCATTTAATGCCGTGGCAAATCCAAAAGATATGTTTGAAACTTATCTTCCGGCATTTGAGGCATGTGTGAAAGAAGCAGATGTGGAAGCTGTTATGGGAGCCTATAACAGAACAAATGGAGAACCATGCTGTGCAAATGAAGAACTTATGGAAAAAATCCTCAGAGAAAAATGGGGATTTCAGGGACATTATGTATCAGACTGTTGGGCAATCAGAGATTTCCATGAGAATCATCATGTGACAAACAATGGAGTAGAATCTTCTGCCCTTGCGTTAAATACCGGCTGTGATCTGAACTGCGGATGCACATATCTTTGCCTGAAAGAAGCTTTAAGAAAACATCTGGTTAAAAAGAATACATTAAAACAGGCTGCAATAAGATTGTTTACAACCAGATATCTTCTGGGAATGTTTGATGAAACGGAATATGATCAGATTCCATATACCTGTGTAGAATCGAAGGAACATCTGGAAACAGCGCAGCGTGCAGCAGAGGAGAGTATTGTTTTGCTGAAAAATAATGGAATTCTTCCGCTGAAAAAAGAAGATATTCGTGTAATTGGAGTGATCGGACCGAATGCAGATAACAGAAAATCACTGGAAGGAAATTATCATGGTACAGCATCACGCTATATTACTGCATTGGAAGGGATTCAGGATTATGCAGGTGAAGATATCAGAGTTATGTATTCCAAAGGATGCCATCTGTTCATGGATAAAGAGGAACAGCTTGCGAAAGAAAAGGACAGACTCAGTGAAGCAATGGCTGTTGCTGAGTGCAG
>CAVFMZ010000200.1:0-2294 GCA_963623675.1 Firmicutes bacterium CAG:176
CCTTCTTTGTAAAGCACAATCTTCTTTCCGATGACCTGTACAACCTGGGAACGGGTTCTCTCTCCCACCAGAGCTGCCAGCTCTTTCGGATCATCCATACAGTTCTGCAACACGCTGATCTTGATCAGTTCCCGTGCTTCCAGTGCTTCTGCAATGGCTGCTGTATTTTCCGGCGTCAGACTGTTCTTGCCAATCTGGAAAATCGGTTCCATTGTCTGTGCCAGTCCCTTTAAATAAGCTCTCTGCTTGCTTGTCATATTTTCTATCCTCTATTTATAATATGTGAAGCTTAAGCCATACATCCGGACAGTATCGCCCTCCTGGATTCCGGATGCTTCCAGTTCCTCCAGAATTCCTGTATCTTTCAGGAAACGCTGGAAGAAAGCAAAACCTTTCTCGGATTCCAGATTGGTATAGCCAAGCATTTTTTCGATTCTCGGTCCTTCCACCACGTAGGTATTTTCCTCTTCGGTGGATTTTTCCACGGTATAAGGCAGATTCTCCCGTACAAACATATCTTCCGGGAAGAATTCCTGCTCAAAGACCACCGGTTTGTGATCCATATTGTCAAGCAGTCCTTTTACGTGGTACATCAGTTCCTTCAGCCCCTGACCGCTGACTGCGGAAATCGGGAATACTTTGATTCCTTCCGGCTCGAATTCCTTCCGGATCTTCTCCACCGGATCATTTTCCTTATCCCAGATGGCGTCGATCTTGTTGGCTGCAATGACCTGCGGTCTGGCAGCGATTTCCGGATTGTAGGCATTCAGCTCTTTGTTGATGGCATGAATGTCTGCAATGGGATCTCTTCCCTCTACGGAAGCGGCATCCACCATATGGATAATGACTTTGGTACGTTCAATATGACGCAGGAAATCAAGTCCCAGCCCTACGCCCTCGGACGCGCCCTCGATCAGTCCCGGAATGTCGGCAATGACAAATCCGTCACCGTCCAGGTCAACCACACCCAGGTTCGGGCTTAAAGTCGTGAAATGATAGTTGGCAATCTTCGGCTGTGCATTGGTCACACGGGAAAGCAGGGTAGATTTACCTACATTGGGGAATCCTACCAGCCCCACATCTGCGATCACTTTCAGCTCCAGCATGACCTCCAGCTCCTGACAGGGCTGTCCCGGTTTTGCATACTTCGGTGCCTGCATGGTGGAAGTGGCAAAATGCTGGTTGCCGATTCCTCCGCGTCCGCCTTTTAAGATTACCTGACGGCGATTCTCACCGGACATGTCCGCGATCACCTTGCCGCTCTCTGCGTCTTTAATCACAGTTCCTTCCGGAACTTTTAATACAATACTCTCACCACTTTTTCCGTGGCAGTTTCTCTTTCCGCCTTCCTGTCCGTCCTGCGCCGCATATTTGCGCTTATGGCGGTAGTCGGTCAGCGTATTCAGTCCTTCGTCCACTTCGAAGATTACATCTCCTCCGTTTCCGCCGTCACCGCCATCCGGACCGCCGTCCGGCACGAACAGTTCTCTGCGGAAGCTTACATGGCCGTCCCCGCCCTTACCTGAGCGGATATATATCTTTGCTCTGTCTGCAAACATGTGTCGTCTCCTTTTTGTCTGGCTGTGAAAGATTAAGAAAGGGCTCCAAATCTTACCGACTTGAAGCCCTTGTGAATGCGGATTATTCAGCTGCTACCGGAACGATAGAAACCTGCTTTTTATCTCTTCCTTTTCTCTCGAAGCGAACAACTCCATCCACTAAAGCGAATAAAGTATCATCTCCGCCGCGTCCTACATTCACACCCGGGTGAATCTTGGTTCCGCGCTGTCTGTAAAGGATATTTCCGGCTTTCACAAACTGGCCGTCAGCTCTCTTGGCACCAAGTCTCTTGGACTCGGAATCTCTGCCGTTCTTTGTAGAACCGACTCCCTTCTTATGTGCATACATCTGAAGGTTCATATTCAACATAGGTCTACACCTCCCTGAATTCTTAATTAATAGGTAACTGTAAGTTATTTGTTGATCTTCTCGATCTTAACAGCGGTATACTGCTGTCTGTGACCGTTTTTCTTATGATACCCAGTTTTTCTCTTGTACTTGTAAACGATAACTTTTTTAGCTTTTCCGTCACCGATTACAGATGCTTCTACGGTAGCGCCTTCTACTACCGGAGTACCTACGGTAAGAGCGTCGTCACATACGGCAAGAACCTGATCAAAAACGTAGTTGGAACCTGCTTCAGCACCAAGTTTTTCAACCTTGATTACATCGCCCTCAGATACTTTATACTGTTTACCACCTGTTGCAATAATCGCGTACATATGGCACCTCCT
>CAVFMZ010000201.1:0-2112 GCA_963623675.1 Firmicutes bacterium CAG:176
TTCTCATCCCCGCAGGTATCCGCATAATAGCGCACCAGATGGCGCACCAGCGTCTTCGGCACGGATACATTGACGCCGTACATGGACATGTGGTCACCATTGTAGGTGGCCCATCCGAGAGCCAGCTCGGACATATCTCCGGTTCCGATGACCATACCGCAGGTCTGGTTTGCCACATCCATGAGGATCTGGGTACGCTCACGGGCCTGGGAATTTTCATAGGTTACGTCATGGACACTGCTGTCATGTCCGATATCCCGGAAATGAATGTTCACTGCTTCCTTAATATCCACTTCCCGGAGCTGTGCACCAAGCCGTCTGGTCAGCTCGCAGGCATTGTTATAGGTGCGGTCGGTCGTTCCAAAGCAGGGCATGGTCACTGCGGTGATGCAGGTTCTCGGCAGGTTCAGCCGGTCCACTGCTCTTGCTGCCACCAGCAATGCCAGCGTGGAGTCAAGGCCTCCGGAAATACCGATGACCACACTCTTACAATGGGTATGCTCCATTCGTTTTTTCAGACCCATGGACTGGATTGCAAGAATCTCTTCGCAGCGCTTCTCACGTTCTTCTTTTCTGCCCGGCACAAACGGCGCCTTGTCCACATAACGGTCAAATGCTGCGTCAGCAGAAGCCATCTCATATTCCACTTCTATATAACCGTCTGCATCTGCAGTGACATCGTAAGTCGTATAATGTCTCCGTTCTCCCACCAGACGCTCAATATCCAGATCGCCATAGATGGTCTCGTTGGTGAACCGCTTTGATTCTGCCAGTACAGAACCATTCTCTGCAATCAGATGATGTCCGCCAAATACCAGATCTGTGGAAGATTCTCCCTCTCCGGCACTGGCATAGATGTAACCGCACACCAGACGTCCGGACTGAAGTTTTACCAGATCTCTCCGATAGGAATCTTTTCCTGTAACCTCATCACTGGCGGACAGATTGACAATCACGGTCGCTCCGTGCATGGCATGACGGACACTGGGCGGATTGGGCGTCCATAAGTCCTCGCAGATCTCCACTGCCACTTTCAGTCCCGGCATATTTTTGCAGGTAAAAAGCTGATCTGTTCCAAACGGCACTGCATTTTCTTCCGGCCAGTTTCCATAACTGCAGCCTTCCGGCGCCGGAGTAAAATGACGCGCCTCATAGAACTCACTGTAATTAGGAATATAGGATTTCGGAACCAGTCCCAGCAGATCTCCGTCGGAGTAAGCCGCAGCCACATTGTAGAGCTTTCCATTGACTTCCAGCGGAAGTCCCACGAAGAACAGACCATCCATGCCTTTGCTGGCTGCCACGATTTCTTTTAATGCTTTCTTTGCACCGTTTAACAGAATATCCTGGCGGAACAGATCGGAACAGGTATAACCGGTAATGCCGAGCTCCGGAAATACGATAATTCTGGCACCTTTGTCCCAGGCTTCTTTCATCAGGCGAATGGTTTCCTGTGCATTATACTCTGTATCAGCCACGCGGATCTTCGGGCAGACCGCTGCCGTCTTCACAAATCCATAGTTCATTTTATTTGCTCCTTCTGATCAGGTTTTTCAGTTCTTCCATATTAAATACATAAGGGGTGTTGCAGAAATGGCATTTCACCTCAACCGGCTTTCCTTCCTGCACCATGTCGTTCAGTTCCTTTTTGCCGACGCTGATCAGCGCTTTCTCTACCTTTTCCCGGCTGCAGTCACAGTGGAACTGTGTATCCAGCTTGTCCAGAATCTCCAGACCGAATTCGCCCAGGAATTCATCCAGCAACTGCTCCGGTGTAAATCCGCGGTCCAGATAGGAAGTGACGGAATCCACGGAAGAAAGTTTCTTTTCCAGACGGTCTACCACGCTGTCCTCCACAAAAGGCATGAGCTGAATGATAAATCCACCCGCCTGACGGACAGTGTTGTCCTTTTCCATGAGCACACCCAGTCCTACAGAAGACGGTACCTGCTCAGAGTTGGCAAAATAATAGGTCAGGTCTTCTGCGATCTCACCTGTCTTCAGCTCGGTCTGCCCCACATAGGGCTCTTTCAGTCCAAGATCTTTGATGACACTTAAAAATCCCAGATCCAGCGCGCCGCCTACATCCAGTTTTCCTTTGGCATTGGGAGG
>CAVFMZ010000202.1:0-2112 GCA_963623675.1 Firmicutes bacterium CAG:176
ATTCACATCCATATTCCGGAAGGGGCAGTGCCAAAAGACGGACCGTCTGCAGGTATCACCATGACGACCGCCATGCTGTCTGCTATCTTAAATCGCCCGGTCCGCGCTGATGTGGCCATGACCGGAGAGATTACCCTTCGGGGAAGAGTCCTTCCCATCGGCGGTCTGAAGGAAAAACTGCTGGCAGCCAAGAGCGCCGGTATGCAGACGGTCATTGTGCCGGAGAAGAACCGCAGGGATGTGGAGGAACTTTCCAGGGAAATTACCGGCGGAATGGAACTGGTCTATGCAGGAACCATGGATGAAGTACTTTCCCATGCATTTGCATAAGGGAGAAAGGAAATCATATGATCATTAAACAGGCAGAGCTGGAGACCGTCTGTGGTATTACCAGCAAGCTTCCGGACAACCAGTTTCCGGAGGTGGCGTTTGCGGGAAAATCCAATGTGGGAAAATCTTCCCTGATCAACGGACTGCTGAACCGGAAATCACTGGCGAGAACATCCTCCCAGCCGGGCAAAACGCAGACCATTAATTTTTATAAAGTCAACCAGGAACTGTATCTGGTGGATCTTCCGGGCTATGGCTACGCGAAGGTCAGCAATGAGATTAAGGCAAAATGGGGCCGCATGATTGAAAATTATCTGCATTGTTCCAAACAGCTGAAAGCGGTCTTCCTGCTTATCGATATCCGTCATGAGCCGTCCGCTAATGACAAGGATATGTATCAGTGGATTCTGGCGCAGGGTTATGAGCCGGTGATCATTGCCACCAAGCTCGACAAGATCAAGAGAAGCCAGGTACAGAAACAGTTAAAGATTCTGAAAGACGGGCTGAAGCTGGTTCCGGGAACGCAGCTGATCCCGTTTTCCGCAGAGACCAGGCAGGGCAGAGACGAGATCTGGAACCTGATTGAGTCTTATATGGAGGAAACATCTGATGAAAGAGGAACTGGGGAAACAGACTGAGGAAGTGGAGATGCGAAAGCGGATGCGGAAAAATCTGCTGAATATTAGTGTTTTTCTGATCAAAGTGCTGCTGATTATTGTTGCAGGCCCCTGGTTGGTGCAGTTTTTTCTTCCACTGTTGGTTGGATGGCTGATCGCACAGATTGCAAACCCCTTAGTGCGCTTTCTGGAACAGCATCTGCACATCGTGAGGAAGCACAGCTCTGTGGGGATTATTGTGGGTGCGATTCTCCTGATTGTCTGGCTTTGCTATCTGGCAGTTGCATGGACCGTGGAGCATGTGATGCTTTTATTGCATAACGTGCCGCAACTCTATCAGTCCATGTCGGATGAAATGAATGTAGTCTTTCAGAATCTGGAAAATCTGGCAGGACATCTGTCCCCGGAAGCGGGAGAAAAGGTGGTGGAGCTTTCCGGCAGCTTCAGTACGCAGCTGGGCAGCATCGCAGGCGCACTGGGAGGCCTGACGGTGGGGATGGCCGGAAACGCTGCCGGGAAGATTCCGGCACTTCTGGTTTCCTTCTTCTTTTCGCTGCTTTTTGCCTACTTTTTTACTGCTCAAAGCGGACGTGTCCATGGGCTTTTTATAAAACTGACTCATGAAGAGACGAGACAGCAGCTGCAGGCGATAGGGAAACGGATGAAATTTGCGGTCGGTGGATATTTTAAGGCGCAGTTTAAGATTATGTTTGTGGTATTCGCTCTGCTGACAGTGGGGCTTCTGATCCTGAGGGTGCCCCATGCAGTCCTGACGGCAGTCGGAATTGCGGTATTGGACTTCCTTCCTATGCTGGGAACCGGGACGGCACTGATCCCCTGGGCAATATTGTGGGTCCTCAGCGGGAAGCTGTCAGGTGCGGCAGGTCTTGTAATCCTCTATGCGGTGACCCAGGTAACCAGACAGCTGATACAGCCTAAGATGGTGGGAGACAGTATCGGGATAGACACCCTGACGACATTGCTGTTCCTGTTTATCGGTTATCGGGTGGCAGGCCTGATCGGTATGATTGTGGCTGTGCCGGTGGGATTAATCCTGCTTCAGCTGTATGAGGCGGGTGCCTTTGCGGGTGTGACCGCCAGTGTCAGGGAGCTGGCACAGGATATTCACAGATTGAGAACAGGGACATAAAAAGAAGCCGGCAGA
>CAVFMZ010000203.1:0-2105 GCA_963623675.1 Firmicutes bacterium CAG:176
ATGGATCAGGAACTGGAAAATATGATGCCGGAGGAGCAGGAGCCGCCCCACTCCCGGATGGAGATGGAGGAAGATATTTTAGAGACGTTGTGCCAGTGGAATCAGAAAGGCAGTCCGCCAAGTTATACGAAGGTCTGTCAGCACTTTGGAATTTCCCGCTGGACACTTAACATGTATCTGAAGATGCTCTACAAAGATCACTATATCGAGGAAGCGGACGAGACCGGCGTGATTCGGCTTACAGAGTATGGAAAAACTGTTGGCCGGGAATATGCATACCGGCATGATTCGCTGAGCCAGTTTCTGCAGCTGGTGGGTGTGGAGCGCGAGACAGCGGAGACGGCAGCCTGCCGTATGGAGCATGTGATCGGGGAAGAGACCGTGGACTGCATCTGCCGGTTTGTCAATTATGGAAATACCTTTGAACGGATTTTAAAGCACAATACGCTCCGGGAACAGTATGAGCCGGGAACCTATCAGTTCCTGATGGGAATCTATCAGCTGGATCATACCTATCCCCGGAAACTGGCAGCGGAGTATGACGCCTGTCAGTCGGATATTTGTCTGGAAGTGGGAGAAGAAGATTCCTGGTTTTATCTGCGGCGGAAAAAGGATGGAAAAGACTGCGGCGTGCTCTGGTATATGGATGAGCAGGCCAGCTGGCAGCTGGCATCGGCGACGGAGCAGGGGTATCAGATTCCGGCCAGAGCTTTTGAATATATCATCAAGCCGGGAGAAGCCATGACAGAAGGAACCGCGATGATCGCATTTGCACCGGAGGGACAGACCCCGGCAGCCGGAAACTGCCGGGAACTGGAAGTGGACATCTGGTAGAAGAAAGGACGGACAGAGGATGAAACAGGAAGAGACCTTCGGACATCTGAGCATGCGGCAGGTGCAGTACCTGGCAGAACTGAAAAATCTGAATCAGACAGGGAAAAAGAGAGGTATCGTAGCAGCAGTGGCGGGAATCTGCGGCGTCAGCCATGTGGCGGTCAGCCGGTTCCTCAAAGAATGTTATGACAATGGCTACCTGACGGAAAATTATGCATTTACCGAATTAGGACAGCGTTTTTTCAACTGGCATGAAAAACTGCTTGGTGATACGATCGAGTATTTACGAAGAAATCATATCCCGGAAGATCAGCTGGAAGAACGGGCAAGGCAACTCTACGAGCATGTGGACTATGACACGCTTACCATGATCACCCACTCTGACCGGCAGATCCGGAAAATGATCAGTGCAGAGCCGGGAGGGGACGAGATCCGAAACTTCCCTAAAAATCTGGAAAAAGGCATTTTTCCGGTCAGAATCGCCGTCTTCCAGTTACAGCCGGGATATCAGATGACGCTCTCCATGGCGCACCGTGGGTTTGAACCTGTCGCCATGCTGAAAAGCAATAACCGCGGATGCTATCTGGAACTCTCCATCCGGGAAATGCATGCCCATTCCCGTATGAATGGCCAGGACATGTCCGGTCATCTGTCCGTTCTCCGCTATGTGGAAAATGGAAATTTCTTCGAAGCGCCTATCCGGAAAGGAAAAGTGACTTTACCGCTGGATGCCTGCCATTTTCATAAAAACAGCCGCGGAAGAGTCAAAGGCAGTATCCCCATCACCGTGGCCTGCAGCGTAGGCGAAGCCCATATGCCTGAGCGGACTGCGCAGCTGGTGTTCTGGATGTAAAATGAAGATAGAAACTTGTCAGTTACGTTTGATAGCTGGCGGAAAGTTCCTGCTGTGGAACTTTCCGCCAGCTATTTTGCTGGAGCCCCACACATTTGCGAAAAGGCAGGAACTTTCTACCGGCAAATCTAATATACGCCCATGGCTTGCCCGAAAACCGCGATTTTGGAAGGATGACAGGAATTTTTGTGGCGTATTTTTGAAATAGACCCACGAAAGACTTGAAATTACGGGTGATTAAATGTAACCACAGATTACGAAGACGAAAAAAGTCAATTGACACAGGGAAAGACTCTGTGATATATAGAAGAAGAGTGCAAATGCTTGCTCTTGAAAACGACGACTCGGTCAGGAGACTGACCGCCCCGGCGGAAACGATCACGGCAGCCCGCGTATGCGGCTGCCTGTGAGAGTGGGG
>CAVFMZ010000204.1:0-2055 GCA_963623675.1 Firmicutes bacterium CAG:176
AACTCTGCGTCAGTCGGGTGTATGATTTTCATCTGTGTACCTCCTTAGAAAATGTCTTTTTGATGATACAGAAGCACTTCATCCGCATTTTTTGTTGCGCTGACTGCCTCTGCAATAAACAGGGTGTGGTTGGTTACTACTTTCTGATCCACAACCTTGCACACCAGCTGTGCGGCTGCACCTTTGATCATAGGGATTCCATCCTCGGTATACTCTGTCTCTACCAGCTTTGTTTTGTTCTCCTTGCGTCCGGAAACCCGGCCGCAGGCAACTGCTGTACTTTTTTGTGTATCTTTTAATACACTGACGGTAAAATACCCTGCTTCTTTGATCATATCCGCTGTCAGGTGGCCGGTACTTACTGCCACCACCAGCATCGCAGGGGAGGAAGCTACCTGGCAGAGCCAGGCAGCAGTCATCAGGTTATCTTTGTCATTGGCATGAACCCCCAGAACATAGACCCCATGGGTCAGGGTGTTCATGGCTTTGGAAACTTCTGTCGAATTCATATCAGTTCCTCTTATCTAAATAAATTCAGTAAAATCATATCTACCGGGCAAACCGCTACAAAGACACATACGATCAGCAATGTCAGAATCAACGGCCAGCCATCTTTCATGTATTCGCTCATCTTTACCTTGGTCACTCCCATAACAGAGAACATCATAACTCCGAAAGGCGGGGTAACTCCGCCAAGGGTATCCATCAGAACCATAACCAAGCCCAGATGAATGACATCTACACCAAGGGTTCTTGCTACCGGGATCAGAAGCGGAGGAAGAATAACCAGTGCTGCTGCGGTATCGAGAAACATTCCCATAATCAGCATAAATACCAGTACGATCAACACAAATACAGTTCCATTCGGTGCGATCTTGATCAGCATATTGGTTCCGATCTGTGGAATATTTTCCCAGAGCATATATCTGGAGAACATACTTGCTGCGGAAAGAATCAGCAAAACACTGGCAGTACTATGTACGGACTCTATCACAATTTTCTTAATATGCTCCAGTTTCAGACGACGGTATACGAACACACCGCAGAACAGGGAATACAGTACGCAGACAGCCGCGCATTCCGTCGGAGTAAAAAGACCAACCCTCATTCCCATCACGATACCGATCGGCATCAGCAGAGCCCAGATAGAAGAACCAAGCTGTTTCATAAACTGTTTTGCTGTTACCTTTTCTTTGACCGCTGGCTGATAGCCTCTAGTCTTGGCAATAAAATAGTTAACTGCCAGAAGAGCAATACACATAATAATTCCGGGAATATAACCTGCCAGGAACATATCACCAATAGAACAGCTCGCAGCTGTTGCGTAAATAATCAGTGCAATTCCGGGCGGAATAATCGGAGTGATACAACTGGTCGTTGCAGTCAGCGCTGCGGAATATCCAAGCGGATATCCTCTTTTCACCATTTCCGGACAAAGCATCCTGGCTTCAAACGCTGCATCTGCGCAGGAAGAACCGGAAAGACCACCCATAAAAGTGGATAACAGACAGTTGGTTGCTCCAAGACCTCCGGTAAATTTACTGGTCAACATTCCGCAAAAGTCCATCAGACTCTCTGATACACCACCGTATCCCATGACAGAACCTGCCAGGATAAAGAACGGAACTGCCATCATGGTAAAACTGCTGGACTGCTCAAACAGTGCGGAAATCATATTATAAAGAGTGACTCCATCACACCAGAACGTGAAATAAATCAGACTGGCAATAATCATGGAGAATGCCACCGGAACACCTACAAAGAAAAGTACAAACGCTATCAGGATTGGCCATAAATTCGGCATCATCACTCACCGCCTTTCTCAGAATCAGAAACTTCATTCTGCATCAGTTTCTTTTCTGCTTCATGTGCAAGAGCCGCCTCTGTCTGATCTTCTACAGAGTCAACTACATAGATTCCATCATAAATCGGGATTTGTGGAGAGATTTCCTGAACTTTCCTTATTTTACGGGCTTTCCAGCCCCTTAGATAGTGAAATAATATGTATTTTCCCTTATTTTTGCCCTTATGCGGAATCCGCAAGGGAAATAAGGG
>CAVFMZ010000205.1:0-2043 GCA_963623675.1 Firmicutes bacterium CAG:176
TCTTACTGATTTTCTCTTCCTCACGGGCAAGCTCCGCCGAATCAGTAATACCTAATTTATTTTCAAGCGCCATATCGCACCTCCCTGTTCTTCTTTATTCCGATATTCTATCTGAAGCCATCTACCCTCATGAATTGCACGGAAAATATCATTTAAAACAGCATTCAATTACAGTTTCACCTTCACAAAATTATGTTCCATTGCCGGGATTACTTTTTCTACCAGATCTTTGACTTTGAACCGGATACTGGAGGTATTGATACAGGGATGGCAGCCAACATACTCGCTGTTCAGCACATCCTCGTCGATCAGAAGCTGTACCCGGTGATCTTTATCGTTCATCAGTCCCATGACACTAACGGAACCGGGTGTGATGTCCAGAAATTCTTCCATATACTCCGGTTTGGCAAAGGAAAGTCTTGCAGAACCGATCTGCGCCGACAGATCTTTCGTGTGAAATACTTTCGTATCCGGAATCATCAGCAGATAAAAAGCGGTCTGCTGGCGGTTGCACAGAAACAGATTTTTACAGATCACCGCCTGCAGCACTTTATCAATCTCCTGGCAGACTTCCATGGTCATGGCCGGTTCATGATCCACTCTCTCATACTCCACGCCCAGCTGATCCAGCAAATCATAGGTTCGAATTTCTTTTTCCAGTCTTCCTGCAGTGTCCGCAGGTCTTCCTTTCTGTAATTCCATTATGCTCTCCTTTTTGCGGTAAATTCATCTACGGTAACTTTTATCACTTCAACTGTCGCAGCCATCTCTTCATTGATTTCAAATGCTTTCTGTGTCTGGTTCTGCATGAGCAGCTTTAAGCCTTTGATTTTTTCCTGCTCATTTTCTACCAGTTCGGCTTTTCCTCTTCCAATCACAGAAGCAAAGGAAGCGCCGTATCTGCAGGGAACGTCTCCTCCCGAAACCAGTTCCACATTCGTTTCCAGTTCCACACATACATATGGATTTTCCTGGAGTACATCCAGCTTATGTCCTTCCTTTGCACAGTGCAGATAAAATATCAGCTGATTTTCCGTGTACTCGTAGCCAAAATGCATGGGAACTACATAGGGATATTTCTGCTCCATCATTCCCAGATGCAGAATCTTTGCCGCATCAATGATTTTCAATATTTCTGTGAGATCCGTCACTTCCCGGTCTTTTCTTCTCATCCTTCCGCTGTCATCCTTTCCTGAATCAGATACACATTTTTCTGAATTGTACCACAGTTTTTCCATTAAGAAAAGCACAGCGCATCTTTCGATGACACTGTGCCGTTGTCCGTGGACACTACATAGTCGCCTTTCGGCAGTTCCAGAAAACCGTCTGCCGTGGAAATATAAGTTACCAACAGATTTCCATCCCCGATCTCTTTTACTTCCGCATTGAAATGAAGTACCTCTTTTACAGTCCATATTTCTGATACAATTTCTCTCTGTACGCTTTGTCAGAAATTGCTTTCATTAAATCGTCTGACCGTTGATCTTTCATCAATTTTTCATATAAACGATTAAGACGATCTTCTCCTCGTTCTTCTCCAATACGAATACCTTCTTCTCTTGAACTGCTCATCTGTGAATCGTAATCACGAATTGCTTTCTGTCTCGCTTCATATTCCAATCGTTTTCGTTCATCCGCACTGAGTTTTTGCAAAACCTCATAGGCTTCGTTAATATAATTGTCTTCTCCTGCCATTTTTTCAAAATCCTCTCTACTCTCTGCAGCCAGAAACCGCATCCATTTAATAATCAACGGTTCTTCTTTTTGCTCCGGTGGAAGTTTCTTCAATTCCAATACATAGATCTCCAGCAAATCCGTATACTTTTGCTTCGTTGTCAGATCACAGAATGCAATTTCACGAAAACACGTCTGGTCTTCATGAAACAGGTTAAAATTCAAAATGCTGACATGAATACATGGTTTTAAATTTTTATATTTATCCCCCTCTTTAACCTGTTCCGCATACATTTTACTTAAATAAAAAATAACCCGATTATTCCAGAATTCAAATGGCGCCACCTGCATTTCCAAATCCATCTGTGA
>CAVFMZ010000206.1:0-2027 GCA_963623675.1 Firmicutes bacterium CAG:176
GTGCTTGACAGAACGTAATTGGAATGATATTATCAATAGCGAAATCCGACAAAAATACTCGGAATTAGAACGGGGTGATGATTATGAAGCTGTCCACAAAAGGACGCTACGGTCTTCGCGCCATGATAGATCTGGCATTGTATTCGGAAAAAGAACCGGCATCAATAGCAAGTATTGCAGCCAGACAACACATATCGGAGAGCTATCTGGAGCAGCTCATTGCAAAACTCCGGAAAGCAGGACTGGTCACCAGCGTGCGTGGTGCATGCGGCGGTTATGTACCGGGCCGTCCGGTGGAAGAGATTTCCGTGGGAGATGTACTTCGTGCACTGGAAGGAAATCTTGACCCGGTGGAATGCCCGGGCATCCAGAACAGCAGCGGATGTGACGGTTCCGACGTATGTGTGACAAAATATGTATGGCAGCGGATTAACGACAGTATCAACCGGACAGTGGATGAGATAAAACTGAGCGAACTGCTGGAAGAAAGCAGGGAAGTACAGAAGAAACGTCAGATTCCAGGTTCATGTTGTGAGAAAAAGGAGTGATTGGATATGAGCGAAGAGAAAAAGCTGATTTATCTTGATAATGCGGCAACCACAAAGACGGCACCGGAAGTAGTAGAGGCAATGCTTCCTTATTTTACAGAGATGTATGGTAACCCGTCCAGCGTATACAGCTTTTCACAGAAGAGCAAAGAAGCCATTACAGCAGGAAGAGAGAGAATTGCAAAGACTCTGGGAGCAAGCCCGGAGGAGATTTATTTCACCGCAGGCGGCAGCGAGTCCGATAACTGGGCACTGAAAGCAACCGCTGAGGCATATAAAGCAAAAGGAAACCACATCATTACCACAAAGATTGAGCATCATGCCATTCTTCATACCGGCGACTGGCTGGAAAAACATGGTTTTGAAGTAACCTATGTAGATGTGGATGAGTTTGGTAAAGTAAAACTTGACGAGCTGGAGAAGGCCATCCGCCCGACTACGATTCTGATCAGCGTCATGTTTGCAAACAACGAGATCGGAACCATTCAGCCGATCAAAGAGATTGGTGAAATCGCTAAGAAACACGGCATTCTGTTCCATACAGACGCAGTACAGGCATACGGACAGCTTCCTATTAATGTAGATGAGCTGAACATTGATATGTTAAGTTCCAGTGGACACAAACTGAACGGACCGAAAGGAATTGGTTTCCTGTATATCCGTAAAGGTGTGAAGATCAGAAGCTTTGTTCACGGCGGAGCACAGGAGAGAAAGAGACGTGCAGGTACTGAGAACGTACCGGGTATCGTAGGATATGGCGTGGCAGCAGAGCGCGCAGCAAGAACCATGAAAGAGCGTACTGCAAAAGAGATCGAGCTGAGAAATCACCTGATTGACCGCGTACTAGCTGAGGTTCCGTACACCAGACTGAACGGACACAGAACAGACCGTCTGCCGAACAATGCAAACTTCAGCTTCCAGTTTGTAGAGGGCGAGTCCCTTCTGATCATGCTGGATATGGATGGAATCTGTGGTTCCAGTGGATCTGCCTGTACATCAGGATCTCTTGATCCGTCCCACGTTCTTCTGGCTATCGGACTGCCGCATGAGATCGCACATGGTTCTCTGCGTCTGACCTTAAGCGAGGAGACTACTCTGGAAGATATTGACTATGTAGTAGAGTGCATTAAGAAGATCGTAGCAAGACTGAGAAGCATGTCTCCGCTTTACGAAGATTTCATCAAAAAACAGAAATAAGATCGGCGGTCTGACCGGTGGAGTATTTTAGAAAAGAGGAAAAAATATGTATAGTGATAAAGTAATGGATCATTTCCAGAATCCGAGAAACGTAGGAGAGATCGAGAATGCCAGCGGAGTTGGTACCGTAGGAAATGCAAAATGCGGCGATATCATGAGAATTTACTTTGATATTGATGAGAATCAGATCATCCGTGACGTAAAATTCAAAACCTTCGGCTGCGGCGCTGCAGTTGCAACCAGCAGCATGGCAACAGAGCTGGTAAAAGGAAAGAGCATCTA